>JALUUK010000742.1 GCA_027021395.1 Acidobacteriota bacterium | reverse complement strand
GTTGGGCGGGAAAAGCGTGGCGCGGAAAAACGTGGTGCTCGCGGGCCGGACAGGTGTGTCCGCATGCGGTCATTTTCGCGTTAACATTCTTCGCGCCACGTTGGAAGGCGAGCCACGCGTCCGGGCTTCGAAACGGGGACTTCGCCTTCAGCGCTCGAGGACTTTGGCGAGATAACGGCCGGTGAACGACGCGCGAACCGCCGCCACCTCTTCGGGAGTGCCTTCGGCGATGATCTTGCCTCCACCGTCCCCCCCTTCCGGACCGAGATCGATCACCCAATCGGCCGTCTTGATGACGTCGAGATTGTGTTCGATGACGATGATCGTATTGCCGCCGTCTCGCAGTCTCCTCAGCACCTCGAGCAACTTGCGGACGTCTTCGAAGTGCAAACCCGTCGTCGGCTCGTCGAGAATGTAGACGGTTCGCCCGGTGGCTCGGCGGCTGAGTTCCTTGGCCAACTTGATGCGCTGCGCCTCTCCACCCGAGAGCGTCGTGGCTTGCTGCCCGAGGCGAATGTAGCCTAGGCCGACATCGAACAACGTACGCAACTTGCGCTCGACTTGAGGCACGGCCGAGAAGAAATCGAGCGCTTCCTCGACATTCATCTCCAAGACGTCGGCGATCGATCGGCCCTTCCAGAGAATATCCAATGTCTCGCGATTGTAGCGATGGCCGTCGCAATCCTCGCAGGTGACGAAAACATCCGGAAGAAAGTGCATCTCGATGCGAATCAGCCCCGCCCCCTCGCATGCCTCGCATCGGCCGCTCTTGACGTTGAACGAAAAGCGACCTGGTTTGTAACCGCGTGCTCGGGCTTCGGGAACTTGGGCGAAAAGTTCGCGTATCGCCGTAAACACGCCAACGTAAGTTGCCGGATTGCTTCGCGGTGTACGACCGATCGGCGATTGGTTGATGTCGATCACCTTGTCGACGAATTCGACGCCGCGAACTTCCGAATGCGTCCCCGGCTTCTCGGCGATCAAGCCGAAGTGCCGCAACAAGGCGATATAGAGCGTCTGATTGACCAGCGTCGACTTTCCGGAACCGGAAACACCCGTCACGCAGGTCAACAATCCCACCGGAAATGCGGCATCGATTCCGCGGAGGTTGTGCTGTGAGGCGTCGCGGACTTCGATCCACTGATGGCTTGCGGGGAGACGTTTTGCCGGTACGGCGATGCGGCGTCTTCCCGACAAGTACTGCCCTGTCAGCGAGCGCTTGTTGGCTGCGATCTCTTCGGGCTTGCCTTGCGCCACGACCTCTCCGCCATGCTCACCCGCGAGAGGCCCGAGATCGACGACATGGTCCGCACTGACGATGGTCTCTTCGTCATGCTCGACCACCAACACCGTATTGCCCAAATCCCGCATGGACTTCAAGGTGTCGAGCAAGCGGCGATTATCGCGCTGATGAAGTCCGATCGACGGTTCATCGAGCACGTAGAGCACTCCCGTCAACCGCGACCCGATCTGGGTCGCTAGGCGGATTCTCTGTCCCTCTCCTCCAGAAAGCGTTGCCGCACTGCGATCGAGCGTAAGATAGCCGAGGCCGACATTCTCCAGGAAGCCGAGGCGCTCTCCGATCTCTTTGAGGATCAACTTGGCAATCTCGGTATCCCGTTTCGAGAGATCGAGGTTCTTGAAGTACTGCACGGCATGCGAAACGGTCAACGACGTCACTTCCGCAATGTTCTTGCCGCCGACATGGACCGCCAAGACCTCCGGCCGAAGACGTGCGCCTTCGCAGATCGCGCAAGGCGAGGTCGACATGCACCGCTCGAGTTCTTCCCGCAAGCTGTCGGATGTCGTGGAACGCACCTTGCGGTCTAGATGCGGAATGATTCCTTCAAAGGTGCTCGTGAAGGAAAAGTTCACCGAACGCTCGACGACGAATTCGTAGGTCTTCTTACCCGATCCGTACATCAAGATTCGCCGCACCCGCAGCGGTATCTTGCGCCAAGGCGTATTCGATGGAATACCCTCGATCCTCAAGACCGTGCGGGCGCGTTCACGAAGCTCACGCCCGTCGTACCCCGGCCAGAGTGTGACGGCCCCGTGTGCGATCGGCGCGTCGGGATCTTCGACGATTTTCTCCGGATCGAATTCACGATGGACTCCGATCCCATCGCAGGTCGGACAGGCGCCGAAGGGTGAATTGAACGAAAAAGAACGCGGCTCGAGAGTCGGCATGGAGACGTTGCACTCGGCACAAGCGTAATCTTCCGAATGGAGCGTCTCCTCACCCCCAACGGGAGAAATGCCGACCAAACCGTCGGCGAGTTTGAGCGCCGTCTCGACCGAGTCCGTCAGGCGCTGCCGGATGCCGCTTCGCACTTTGAGTCGATCGACGACGATTTCGATCGTGTGAGCCTTCTTCTTGTCGAGCGGCGGCGGATCGTCCAACTCGTACATCTCGCCGTCGATGCGCGCCCGCACGAAGCCGCGGGCCGAGTAGGCCAGTAGATCCTTCCGGTACTGCCCCTTGCGCCCGCGCACCACCGGAGCGAGAACCAGTACCCTCTTCCCCTCTCCGAGCGCGAGCACGCCCTCGACGATCTGCTGCGGCGTCTGCCGCGACACGACTTTGCCGCATTGCGGACAATGAGGAATGCCGATCCGCGCAAAAAGAAGCCGCAGGTAGTCGTAGATT
This sequence comes from Acidobacteriota bacterium, assembly GCA_027021395.1. Classification (GTDB taxonomy): domain Bacteria; phylum Acidobacteriota; class Polarisedimenticolia; order J045; family J045; genus JALUUK01. The sequence goes on along the minus strand of JALUUK010000742.1, from coordinate 4,149 downwards.
TCGGTCACGGTCCCCACCGTGGAGCGAGGATTGCGCGACGTCGTCTTTTGCTCGATCGAGATGGCCGGCGAGAGTCCGTCGATCGACTCCACTTTCGGCTTCTGCATCATCTCGAGGAATTGGCGCGCGTATGAAGAGAGGGATTCGACGTACCTTCGCTGCCCCTCCGCGTAGATCGTATCGAAGGCCAGTGATGATTTTCCGGAACCGGAAACACCGGTCATCACGACGAGCCGATCGCGAGGGATGGTCACGTCGATATTCTTGAGATTGTGTTCTGCGGCGCCGCGTACGACGATGCTGTTTCTCGATGACTTTCGACTGGCCAAGGCGCCTCGTCCCTCCTGAACTTCGAGCCGGGTATTCTAGCCCGGAATGTCCGCGAAGCCCCTCATCTGCCGTCGCGCAAATTTTGGCGGAAGGCCGGATCGTGAATTCAGGGTTAGAATCCCGCGCCGTGACCAACCATTTCAGAACCTTCGGACTCGTCTTGCCCGCCCTCGTCGGCGGGACGCTTGCGGGCTGCGCGAGTTCTCCCGACCTGACCAGGCCTTACGAGATTCGCCCGCTCACCTCCGACGGCGCGCCGGCCTCCCGCAAGGAGATCGTCATCGAGCGCACGGGAGTCCGCATCGTGCTCGAGGCTCTAGGAGACGAAGAGAGATCCCGCTGGCTGTCCGAGGTCGCCGCGATCCCCACCGACCCTCTGCTCACCCGTGCGGGCGACAAAGACTTTGTGACCTTCCGGCTGCGAGTCGAGGCCTCCGGACCCGACGCCGTGAATCTCGAGAGTCAAGCCATCCGGATCTGGTCTCCGGACGGAAAGATATCCGGGGCGCCTCTCGACTATACGAGGGCTTACGAGATTCTTCGCCCGGATATCGAATCGGCTCCCGATGCCGCCGACCTTCGCAAGTTCATGAAAGGGTTGATCGATGGGCCCGTGCACGTCGCCTCCGGCCGATTTCGAGAGGGCCTCCTGGTCTTTCCCGAGCCCCCCGCCGAAATGATCGAAATGATCCTCGAACTCTCGTTCGTTCACGTCGGCACGTCGACCCATCAGATCAAGATTCCCCTGATCAAGGTTTTCGACGCGGAAGAAGAACCCCACACACCCCGGACCTGAAGCCGGGCCCATGAGGATGGCAGGATGGCGGCAGAACGTATCGACGGAAAGACCATCGCCCGCGAGTACCGAGCCCGGGTCGCCGAAGGCGTCGCGAAATTCAAGCAGGAAGCCGGGAGGCCACCGGGCCTATTCGTCGTGCTGGTGGGAGACGACCCGGCCTCGGCGGTCTATGTCGGAAAAAAAGAAAAAGCGGCCGCTGAAGTGGGGATGCATTCGGGAATCGTTCGATTGCCCGGCGATGCGTCGCGCGAGGACGTGCTCACGCGCCTCGAAGAGATCGGATCCGATCCGGCGATCGACGGCATCCTCGTGCAATTGCCCCTGCCCTCCCACCTCGACACCGACGAGATTCAGCGGGCGGTTCCCGCACTCAAAGACGTCGACGGCTTTCATCCGCAAAATGCGGGGCGACTGCTGCTCGGACAGGAGGGCGGCTTCGTCGCCTGCACGCCGGCCGGCGTCATGGTGATGCTCGAGCATTGCGGCATCGATCTGAGAGGACTCGAAGCCGTGATCGTCGGGCGCTCCAACATCGTCGGCAAACCGCTTGCTCAACTCATGCTCGCCAAGCACGCCACGGTAACGATCTGCCATTCGCGCACTCGCGACTTGGCGGGGGTCTGCCGGCGCGCCGATGTGCTCGTCGCCTGCACGGGCGTTCCCGGATTGATTCGCGGTGAGCACATCAAGCCCGGAGCCGTCGTCATCGATGTCGGCATCAACCCGATTTCCGATCCCGAGCAAGCCCGCGACCTTTTGGCAGGCCAGCCGCGGCGACTCGAGCGTTTCGAAAAGCGCAAGAGCGCGCTCGTCGGCGACGTCCACTTCGGTGAAGCCCTCGAAAAAGCCTCCTTCATCACCCCCGTTCCCGGAGGAGTCGGCCCGATGACCGTGGCGTTGCTGCTCGGCAACGCGCTCGAAGCAGCGTGGCGTGCTCATCGACGTCCTCGGAACTAGCCGGGAGATCATCTTGAAGCTCGACCCCCTCGACAAGGAGCATTCCCCCCTGCTATTGGTTGGGCTGACCGGTGGGATCGCCTGCGGCAAGACTTCGGTATCCGGCATGTTGCGAGAACTCGGTACGCCGATCATCGACGCGGATGAACTCGTTCACCTCGCCCTTTCCGCTCGAGGCGCTGCGGTGGAGCCGATCGTGAAACACTTCGGCTCCGAGCTGAAGCAAGAAGACGGCGGCATCGATCGTGCGGCGCTTGCCGATCGAGTTTTCGACGACGAGGACGAGCGACGTGCGCTCGAATCCATCGTTCACCCCATGGTCACCGCGGAAAGTCGACGCCGTATCGAAGAAATCGCTCGAGAAGGCGCCTATGAATTCGTGGTCTACGACGCGGCTCTGCTGGTCGAGACCGGGCGCCATGACGATTTTCACCGCCTCATCGTCGTCACCACGACGACGGAAATTCAGTTTCAACGACTGGTGGAACGCAGCGGACTCGGTGCCGATGAGGCCGGGGCTCGGATTCGAGCACAGATGCCTCTAGCCGAGAAGGAGTCCGTCGCCGACTACGTCATCGACAACTCGCGCTCTTGGCGGGAGACTCGAGAGCAAGTCGCCGATCTCCATCAGCGATTGCTCGAGGATGCGGCCCTTCACGCCGCCGGGCGGCCCCTCCCGCCTCGACGGTGAGCCGGGTGGCCGGATCGGCCGCGGATCTGCACAATGCCCCCACCACAATCCCGGGATCACTTCCCCGGAGCGGAGTCCTCATGACCCGACCAACGATCCGCCGCACACTTTGGGCTTGTCGTATGCGGTTGCTCTCTGCGAGCCTTCTCGTCTTCTCCTTGGCGTGCCAAGTTCCCGAAACGAGCGGCATGAAGACGAAGGACGAGCATTCGATCATCGAAGCCGTCCCGACTTCCGCCGTCGTCGCCGACGAAGGCTTGCCGGGATCCTGGTTTCCTCTCTCGTCGCTCGCCCCCGCTGCGCGTGCCTTCGAGGTCGGTCCACAGGAAGACGAGAGCGTGCGTGGCGGGCTGCTGCTCATCCCACCGTGGTGGGGTGTCAACCCCGCGATACGAAACGTAGCCCGCGCCTTCGCGGAGAAAGGCTATCGCGTGGTCGTCCCCGACCTTTATGAAGGCGTCGTCTCGACCTCACCCCTTTCGGCGGAATTGCTGCTCCGCGGTGTCGAAGCGAAGCGTGCGGAAAGCATTCTCGACGCCGCGCTCGCTCATCTCGAAAAAACCGCCGGAGCAAACGCTGCCTCAGTGCTCGGTGTCGGTGCCGGCGGGGGCGCGGCGCTCGAGACGGCAAGACGACACGACGGTCTACGCCTCGTCGTCGTCGACACCGCAACCGCCATGCTCAGTCCGGAAAACGCCGAAGGCATCAAAGCCCCTCTCCTGCTCGTCGTGGGCGCGGAAAGCGCGGCCTTTCACGCAGATCGCCTCGATGCCATCGCAGCCGATCTCGAACGCCTAGGAGTCGACTTCTCGTACCGTCGCATCATGCTCTCGGGTAACGTTCTTCTCGACGATCATGCGCCCGGCTACAGCGTCATCGCGGCGGAAGAGGCCATCGATGCCATCGCCGAAGCCATCGAGCAACAGCGAAGCGAGGGATCCTAGAACAAGCTCGCGGTCGGTCTCCGCTTCGCCGCTCGGCGCACGGCCTCTTGCTCTGCCGAGGCGTGCTCGGGTAGACGAAGCCGGCGGTGCCGGCAAGACCACCGAGACCGGCGCGCGAAAATCTGCTGCGAGTCGCACTCCCTTGCCATACGACACCCTGAACGAAGTCTTCGGAAAAAGGAACTACGGAACGACCAGCGCATAGAGGTGACCGTCTTCCATGCGGAGATTGGCCCACTGCCAAAACCACCGGTCGCCGTGACGAACCAAGCGAGCCTCGAGCTGTCCCCGTCCTCGCGTGCCGGAAACGGAGACCTCGATTTCGCACCAGCCTTCCCTGCCGGATACGTCCATCTGCCCCCGCGGCAGAACTCCGAAACCGCTGATCGAACCGATGGACTCGAGCACCGTCCCGTCCGTCCGTGCCA
>JALUUK010000741.1 GCA_027021395.1 Acidobacteriota bacterium | reverse complement strand
AGCCGAGAAAGACCAGCAGCATCAGTGAGCCGAAGATCGGCACCGAGAGCAGGAACCAAGGCGTGATACCCAAGATCCACTGAGAGTATCCATACATTCCCCCGGCAAAGAGCAGAAAGCCGAAGAAAAAATGCAAAAACATGTAGAAGGTCCAGACGCCGGGAGCAGGGGAAAATCGGCCGTGAAGGCGCGTGCCCGCCCGGCCGGAGTCGGAGGTCGGGCCGGCTTCGATGGTCAGGCTCAGCCAGGGGGAATAGAAGCGCCGCTCGGCATCATCGACGAAGATTTCAGCGTGCCCGTCGAGCGACATGCCGTGGCAGGAGTTCCCAGGGTCGGCGATGCTTTTCTGCAGCCGTTCGAGGACTTCTTCGGGAGGCATGGCCAGTTCCTGCTGGAATGTCGGACGCATCGCCAAAGGCTAGCACGCTTCCGACTCGCTGTAATTCTCCGAATCGAGGGTGGAAAGAGCGCGAATGAAAAAGCCCGCCACTCCGATGGCCAGGCAGATCGACCCGCCGAGCAAGTACCACGAACGCACTCCGAAGAGGTCTGCGACCGGCGCGGCCGCGGCCAAGCCGAGCGGCGCGGCAAGGCCCGCCAGACTGCCGAAGAGCGTGAAAACGCGACCCTGCAGGCCGGGCGGCACCGTGGCTTGCAGCAGGGCCTGGATCGGCCCGTTGATCAGCGCGGCCATGACGCCGGCGCCGAAGATGGCCGCCATCGCGCCGATCAGAAAGGTCATCGGCACCAGACCGAGCAGGATCGTGCTCAGGCCGAGGCCGATCATGCCGACCAGAGTCGTGACGATGCGCCGCCCGAACCCTCCCCAGACGCCGAGGCCGAGGCCGCCGAAAAGCGTTCCGACGCCGAGGCTCGAAGTCATCCAGCCCAGCTCGCCGGCATCCGCCCCGCCCGTGGTTGCCAAAAGCGGCAGCAGAGAGAAGGCCGGCACCAAGAAGGCGTTGATCGTCGTCGCCATCAGCAGCAGAGTCAGATGGCCGCGTCGTGTGCGAACGAAGCGGAGGCCCTCGGAAAAGTCTCGCCAAAGCGATCGAAGAGCGGAATCGACGGCGGGCTTTGTCTTCGAATCCGGCTGTGGCACGCGGATGAAGATCAGCGGAATGATCGCGATCAGCGCAGTCGAGACATCCACCAGCATCACGCCGCTCATGGGAAGAAGGCTCCACAAGAGCGCTCCAAGCGGCGCGGAAACGATCAGCAGCCCTCCCTGCACTGCTTGATTCAGGCCCTGAATGCGTACGAGATGCTCTTTGGGAACCATCAGCGTCATCGAGGCCAGCATGGCCGGTCCGTGAAAGCCGCCGGCGAGCGCACGTACGAGCAGCAGGGTGAAGACGAGCGGAACTCCGGCATAGCCTTGCGCATAGGCCCACGCAAGAGCGAGCGAAGCGAGCGCCACCACGGAGTCTGAGATCAGCATCACGCGCTTGCGATTCCAGCGGTCGACGAGCGTGCCCATCAACGGCCCGAGCAGCACCTGGGGAAGCAGGCCGATCATCGCCGCCGTGGCCAGTACCGCGGCCGAGCCCGTTTCGATGGTCAGCCACCAGATCAGGGCGAATTGCACGGCTTGGCTGCCGAGCAGGGACAGAGCTTGGCCGATCCACAGGAGGAAAAACGGCCGCATGCTGGGGGCTGCTTTCATGGAGGTGATTATTCAAGAATGCATGAATATTAGCAAGAAGATTTCCCCCTGCTAAACTGAGCCTGAGCGGAATGGGACCGACCGCAATGGGCCCGTGAGGAATCTGTCGCGGAATGGGCCCGCGCACCAAGGAGCGCACGATGGTCGATCGACGGCAGCCGGAAGATACGGACGAAGTGAGGTTCGAACCGGCTGAAAGCTATACGATCACCGAACTCGAGCAGGTGAAGGCGCTTTCCGAGCCCCTGCGGCTGCGGCTGATCGAATGCTTTTGCGAAGAGCGGACGACGAAGCAGGTGGCGGATTTGCTCGAGGAAAAGCCGACTCGGCTCTACCACCACGTCGACGCGCTCGAGCGCGTGGGCTTGATTCGCCAAGTGCGCACCCGCCGCAATCGCGGAACGCTCGAAAAGTACTACCTCGCCGTCGCTCGCTTGTTCAAGGTGGACGAGCGGCTCTTCGCCGGAGACCTTCCGGAAAGCGGTGAAGAGGAAAGCCTCGAGCAGGTCGTCACGTCGATCTTCGACAACACGGCGCGGGAGATGAAGGACCTGTTGCGCGTAGCGGACCGCACCGCGCTCGAAGATGAGGGCGTGCTGTCTTGCCTAGCCATCGAGACCGATCAGAAAGAGATCGAGCGGCTACGCAAGCGCATCGAAAAGGTCGTGAAGGATTTTTGCAAGAGTGCGGCTGAATCCAAGGGGAAGGCCAAGGCCGGCATGCGGCGCTATCGCTTGACCCTGGCTTTCTTTCCGCTCGATCACGGCGAGCCGTGAGGGCCGTTGCCTCCGTCCGTCCCTTCCGAAACGACCTGCCAGAAGATTCCGGGATCGATCGAACGCAGGGTCGTTTCCGTCGTTTCCGCCACCGGCCGGCGTACGATCTGCGGCCATTGAGGGCCTTCGATGCCGGCGAAGATACGGTAGCGTCGGTGGCAGGGATCCGTGCTTGCGATCCATTCGAGCTGAACTTCCTCGCCGGCGACCTTGCTCATCTGTAAGTCGGTCACGACTGCGGTGGGGCGGCATCCTTGGAGAGCCGTGGGGTCGGTGACCGAAAGAATCAAGCGCGAGGGGTAATCGGCGCTGTGTTGAATGCGATTCGTTGCGATTTCCGTGCGGGTCTCCTTCTTGAACGGCTCGCCGGATTGCGGATTGACCTCGAAGCGTGGGTAGTTGGCCGAGGACAGAGCGACGCGAATGCGATGACCCGCTGGAAAGGTGATCGACGTATCCCAAAGCATGATTTCGAAGCGATAGATCTGCCCTGGAGTGAGCAGGTCTTCTTGTCGCAGGCTGATACGATGGCGTGCCATCAGCCCAAGATCCATCACCAGCATCGCGCGCCCGTCGGGATAGACATCTTCGAGCTTGACGATCCAGTCGGTATCCGTGCGATCGGACGAGGCGAAGAGTTCAAAGCGGATCGGGCCGCTCGCTTCGACCGCAGCGGTCAGCGGTGCGCTCTGCCAGACGACGACGTCGGCTCGCACGTCGTCCACGGGACGTTGGTCAAACGGCCCTTGGCCGATGTCGTCGTAGAGGTTGTTACCTCCAAGCGTGGGCACGGGATCGGCAGGATCGGCGATATAGGTGGTTTCGGCGGAGGCGACCGTCGGAGCATCCGTCGAGAGAAGACCCCCCGGGTGAAGATAATAGGAGGTCTCGATGCTCGGCGGAGGCCAGGAATCGGAAGATCGCCAGAAGTTGCCGGGCGCGGACGAGCCTTCGGGAAGGCCCGGCCCCATCACGTAGGTTCGTGCAGGTGGGTCGTCCATGATTCCAGTGTCTTCACCCTTCATCCAGAAGTTGAACCACCGCATTCTCGTCGTGTCGTAGTCGAGAAAAAGGCTGACCTCCGGATACCAGAGTTCTCCTTGAAAGGGCGAGACGTAGAGGCCGTGGATCCACGGCCCCATCACGAGTTTCTGGTTGCGCCGTGCGCCTTCGCCTCCGCTGGTGTGCAACACTCGGAAAGCATCGAGAGTTCCCAGAGTGAAAATGTCGTACCAGCCGCCGATATGAAGAATCGGGACCACCACCTGATCGGCGCGCAAGAGCAGATTGCGCTCGTCCCAGTAGCTGTCGAGGTTGGGATGGTCCCAGTACTCATTCAGTTTTTCGCTGGCATCTTGGCCTGCAAGCCAGTTTTCGACCATGTGCTTGCGAAAGATTCCCCCGGGGTAGGTCATGTCTTGGTAGAAATTTCCGGAAGCGATTTCGGCGACTGAACAGACCAAGCTCGGCGGGGCGGCACCGGCTAGCAGATACTGCGTGATGCCGTGTGCCGACGCGCCGAAGGTTCCCACTTTGCCGTTGCTCCATGCTTGGGCGGCGGCCCACTCGACGGTATCGTAGCCGTCTTGATTTTCCAGCCAACCGTCGTCGTCGAAGACGTTGTTGACTCCTTCGGAGTCGTAGCGTCCGCGGGTATTCTGAATCACCACCGCATAGTCCGCCGAGGTGAAGCTGCGCGGCGGCGTTCCACGACTGTAGGGAAGCCGCTGAAGCAAGACCGGCCACGACATGCCCGGTCTTCGGGAAGGGAGCCAATAGTCGGTGGCTAGGCGCGTGACGCCGTCCCGCATCAGAACCATTTCCAGGCTTCGGCTCGAGGCGACGACGAAGTCGATGCCTGTGACGGCTCCGCCGGTCAGGTCGATCGTGACGACGCCCGCCTCTTCGAGGTCACGCCTCTTCGGAGCCATGCCGCGCGTATCGATCCCCGGATTGTCGAATCCGCCCCACAATTCGTTGAAGACGGTTTCTTGATAGGTGAAGACATGAAGACGATCCATGCCCGAAAGCGACTCGTCGAGCACGAAGGTGTACTCCCCGTTCGCATCCGTGATGGATGTCCATTCGACGGGAATCGCTTCATCGGCCGGGATACCGCTCGCCGTTTCTTCACGTGTGACACCGACGACCACGCCTTCGATCGGCAGGCCGTCCTCCTCGCCGGTGACCGTTCCCGAAAGCTCGGTGGCCGCAAGGGCGGGGCGAGCGACCGGCAAAGCGATGATCAAGAAGGAGAAAATGATTCCGGACGAGATCGCTCTTCGATGCATGCGTCCTCCCATCCCCCATGCTACTCCGTACGGCGAAAACCGTTCCGCAAGAAGCTACGTCGATTCGGCTGCATCTTCCGCAATTGTTCGCATCCGAGGAAATTCCCTGAGGTGGCCCCTACACGAAATCCTCCACCCCGAGCACTTCCAACTCACGTCTTTTCGAGGTGGAGTATCATCGGTGAATTCTGCGTCGCCGGCGGAATCTCTGCGGCGGCAGGTCGTGGCGGCGCGGTCACTCGGTGGCGTGGACTTTCTCGTCCGGCCTCATGATATTCTCGCGGTGGTCGTCGTTCGGCCGTACATCTTTCATGATTCGCCGGGTGCCGATCGGGTGTTTGGTGCGAAGGTGCCGTCGCTCTTTCTCGAGGCACACGGATTCGGCCAAAGGCTCTGAGTTTCGACTGCGATGCGGAGGTCGGTGATCCGCATCGCCCGGTACGAGGTACGCGCACGAGTGATCGCACGGCCGAAGACTTTGACTGCGCTTCTACGCAGGAGCGCGCTGAGGCATGGAGAATCCATCTTCCTCTCGCAAGTCGGGGGGAAGCGGTGGAGCTATGCCGAGGTCGAGGGAGCCGTCGCTCGGCTTGCCGTCGAACTTCGCAAAAAGCGCATCGCGCGTGGAAGTCGCATCGCTCTGATCGGCGAGAACGGGCCGAGCTGGGTCGTCGGCTTGTTTGCGGCTCTCGAGGTGGGTGCGACCGTCTTGGTGCTCGATCCGGCATGGGAGCCCCGCCTTCGGGACGAGTTCTTGACGAGTTGCAAAGCGCGGGTGGTGCTTCTCGCCGGGGAAGGGGGGCGATGCTCCGTCGCCGCTCCCGTCATCGAAGTCAAGCCGCCCGAAACCGGAGCGGTCCGTCCGCTGCCTCGAAAAGATCCACGTGCTCCGCAAGACGAGGCGCTGATCTTCGTCACTCCCGGTACGAGCGGAAAACCGAAGATGGTCATCGTGAACGATGGGGTTCTGCTGTTGCGGAGTCGAGCGCTCACGAACGCTTGGTCGTCTCCGGAGAGTCCCTGCCTCGCTTCTCTAGCTTGGCTTCCCTTTTTCACCGTGGTCGGCTTGACGGGGTCTTTGCTCATGCCGATGCGCTCCGGCGCACGGGTCGGTCTTCTCGCCGAGAATACGCCTGAGGCCTCGATCGCTGCGCTCGCATGCGAGCGGCCGACGCATCTGATCGGAACGCCGCCGTTTTTCTCCGGGTTGCGCGAGCGCTTGGCCGAGCGGCGCAGCATCCGCCTTCCCGCAGCGTTTCGCCGCCGGTTGGCCCCGCTGATTCTTCGTGCTCTTGGGGGGCGTCTTCAAACCTGCGTATCTCACGGCATGCCGCTGCTCGATGAGGAGGTGGACTTCTGGCGCAGCGTGGGGATTTCGCTGCTCGACGCCTACGGATCGACGGAGTCCGCCGGCATCGTGACCTGTACCCGAGCGGAGGACGCACGGCCGACCGGAGTGGGCGTTCCTCTTCAAGGCGCCGAGATCGAAATCAGGAACCCGAATGAGGAAGGCATAGGAGAGATCGTCATTCGCGCGGAAGGCGGCATCGAGACCGGCGATCTCGGTCGAATCGATGCCGCCGGTCGTCTTCACCTGCACGGTCGCCTGAGCCATGCCCTGAGGCTTCGCGGCGGCGGGGTCGTCGATCCGGAACGTGTCGAAGCATACCTATCGCGCGGCAAGTACGTCACGGAAGTTGCGATCGTCAAGGAAGGGTCGCCGGACGACGAACGACCGGTGGCTCTCGTCGTTCCCGACCGCGAAGCCCTGAATCGAGAGCGAATACTCGACGGCATAGGCATCACGAACTTCGGTATCCGCGGCCGCGCGGCCCACTTGCCTCCTGCTGCGCGGCCGGTGCGCATGGTGATCGTTCGCGGACCTCTTCCTAGGAATCGTGCCGGCAAAGTGCAGCGTCATCTTCTGACGACGCTATGGCAGGCGAGAGAAAGCGACGCCGCGCGAGGCACACGCAAGGTCGATGGCAGCGCATTGGGGAATGACCGGGCCGCGCTCTCGGTCGGAGACGTGCTTTCCAAGCGCGCGGTCGGTGGGCGGATCAGCCTCG
>JALUUK010000740.1 GCA_027021395.1 Acidobacteriota bacterium | reverse complement strand
CTTGGCGGATCACCAGACGGGCTTCGGGATGTTCTTTGGATAAGAGTGCCACCTGCTTTTTCTTCTGCCGGATCATGGGGATATCTCCTCGTCCAGGCGTCGTTCGAAGCTCTCGGGGCCGAGCGCACGAGTCTGATCTTCGCCGCCGGCTCCTGCGTAGAGAAAGACCTCGCGATTGCCCTTCGGGCCCGCGAGCGGTGATTCCCGCACTCCCAGGATCGTCCAACCTTGCCGCCGAAGAAAGTCCGCCACCTTGCGCACGGCCTCTTTGCGGAGATTGGGATCTCGCACGACTCCGCCTCGACCGATCTTCTCCGGCCCGACCTCGAACTGCGGCTTGACCAATGCCAGGATACGTCCGGCGGGAAGCAAAGGGAGGATCCGCGGCAGGACGACTTCGAGCGAGATGAAGGAAAGATCGCAAAGCGCGAAATCGTAGGGAGGGTCGAGGCGCGCGGGATCGAGGTAACGAGCGTTGACTCCCTCGACGTTGAGCACGCGCGGATCAGCCGCAAGGCGCGCGTCGAGCAGGCCTCGACCGACGTCGATGGCGACCACATGAGCGGCCCCGGCCCGCAAGAGCACGTCGGTGAACCCGCCGGTGGACGCGCCCACGTCCAAGCAGCGAAACCCGCGAACATCGATCTGAAGCGCGGGCAGCACGTCGACGACCTTGCCGCCTCCACGCGAAGCCAGCGGCCGGTCGCTTCCGATCATTTCCAGGCGATCTTCGGGGCGCACGCGCCGGCCGGGCTTGTCCGCCCTGCACCCGTTGACGCGAATTCTGCCGGCGATCACCAGAGCGCGGGCTTTTTCTCTGCTCGGCGCGAGCCCGTCGGCATGAACGGCTCGATCGAGGCGCATCGCCTCCGCGCGAGCTTGCTCGAGGCGGTCGGGAGGCCGGGGCGGATGGGAATCGGGAGTCATCGTCGGCGTTCGACGCTGCGCCGAAGCAGGTCTTCGAGCGCATCGCTTTGCGAGCCGATCTCATGGAGATCTCGGAGCGCGTCTTCCATCAGTTCCAATGCGCGCCGCCGGGAGGCTTCGACTCCGAACAGGGCCGGCCAGGTGGCTTTTCCGGTTCCTACGTCCTTGCCCGCCGTCTTGCCCAGTTCCTCCGTGCTCGCCGTCAGGTCGAGCACGTCATCTTGAATCTGAAAGGCCAATCCGATGCTGCGACCGATTCTTTCCATGGCCTCGAGCCGCGACTCGGCCGCTGCGGCGCACACCGAGCCCATGGTGAAGCACACCGCGATCAAAGCACCGGTCTTGAGGCGATGGATGCGCTCGACGGTTTCTGCCGTGGCCCGGCCCTCTTCGGCGGCAAGGTCGAGCGCCTGTCCGCCGGCCATGCCCCGTTCACCCGATGCGCGGGCGAGCAGAGCGACCAGTCTCACGCGCTGCTCGGCCGATAGAGGAGCCGAGGCGAGGGTTTCGAAAGCCAGGGTGTGCAACGCATCGCCTGCGAGAATCGCCGCGGCTTCGCCGTAGACGACATGCGATGTCGGGCGACCGCGGCGCAGCGAGTCGTCGTCCATCGCCGGAAGGTCGTCGTGGATCAAACTGTAGGCGTGAATCATCTCGACGGCGCTCGCCGCCGGCAACGCTGCGTAGGGATCACCGCCCATGGCCCGGCAGGAGGCGAGCGTCAGCAGCGGGCGTATGCGCTTGCCGCCGCCGAGCGCGCTGTAGCGCATGGCGTCGAGCAAACCGCCTACGGAATCCTCTTGGGGAGCGAGGGCTGCGTCGAGCGATTGCTCGATACGCAGACGCCACGTATCGAGCGTCGCGGCCGTGCTCATCACGACTCGAAGTCATCCGGATCGAGCGCTTCGATGCGCTCGCCGCTTTCCGAACGCATCAGCGCTTCGATCGTCATTTCCGCTTGGCTCAATGAGGCTTCGCACTTGCGCGCGAGCGAGATGCCCTCTTCGAAAAGCGCCAGACTCTTCGAGAGCGGAAGATCACCGCCCTCGAGCGATTGGACGATCTCTTCGAGCCGCTCGAGCTGCACCTCGAAGCTCGGTTCGGAATGCGCAGTGCTTTCGGTTTTCTTCTTCCTAGCAGCCATGTCCTCGTCTCCTGTCAGGACTCCGATGGACGCGACACCGTCTCGGCTCGCGCTACGATTTCACCGCGGGCGAAGCGAAGAAAGATCCGCTCACCGCGCTTGACCGTCCGAGCATCGACGATCAGCGGACCTTCGCGACTCTCGCGGTGGGCGAGCGCATATCCTCTTTCGAGAACGGCGAGAGGGGAGAGCGCATCGAGTCCGGCTGCCGCCGCCGCGAGCCGCCTTCGCGATTTTGAGAGCATCTGCATCGCATGGGCTTCGAGGCGCGTGCGGCATTGCGCGAGTTCTCGACGGCGATCCGCCAGCCGCGCCTGCCGTCGTGCCGGTGAAAGACGCTCGCTCAAGGATCGCAGCTTCGTCCGCGCCGTTTCGAGGCGACGCTGCCAAGCCGTTTCGATCCGGCGCTCGAGATCGGCAAGATGCTGGATTTTCCGTTCGACCTCGCTAGGGAATGAACGCAGGCCTTCGGCACGTCGAGCTTCGAGGAGGCGCAGGCGATGCTGCTTCATCTGCAAACGCATCGCGCGATGCAGGAGGCGTTGGAGATCTCTGAGGCGTTCGAGCATCTCGCTGCGTTCTCGGATGACGACTTCGGCGGCGGCCGAAGGGGTCGGCGCGCGTAGGTCGGCGGCGAGATCGGCGAGAGTGACGTCGATTTCATGGCCGATGCCGGTGACCACCGGAGTCTCGGCCGCCGCGATGGCGCGAACGACGCCTTCCGCATCGAAGGCGGCGAGATCCTCACGGGCCCCTCCACCGCGCACCAGCATCAAGACATCGAGCCGGCGTCCGTCGAGATCGGTGACGGCGGAGGCGATGCGCCGCGCCGCATCACTTCCCTGAACGGGAGTCGCGGCGATCAAGACGCGGACTCCGGCGAATCGCCGGCGCAAGACCCGCACGACGTCCCGCAGCGCCGCACCGTCGAGGGAGGTGACGATACCGATCTGCGCCGGGACGCGCGGCAGGTCCTTCTTGCGTGCGGCATCGAAGAGGCCTTCCGCGGCGAGCTTCTTCTTGAGCCTTTCGAGGGCGAGCGCGTGCGCGCCTTCTCCGGCTCGCTCCATCGCCTGCACGATGAGTTGATAGCGTCCCTGAGGCGAGTAGACGCCCGGTGCGGCCAGCAGAAGGAACTCTTCGCCGTCTCGGGGATGCGGTCGCACGCTCTGATTTCGGCTGCGAAACATCGCGCAGGAAACCGCAGCCTGCGCGTCTTTGATCGTGAAGTACCAATGCCCCGAACCATGAGCGAGAAAACGGGAGACCTCGCCCCGAACCCAGACGGCGCCGATGGCTTCTTTCAAGACCGCATCGCTCGCACCATTGACATCGCTCACCGAAAAGGGATGCAAGCGAGATCCGGGCCGCGCCGATGCGTCGCCGGCCGCGATCCCCGACGCATCTTCGGCACGGAATCTTCGTTCGCTGCTCATTGCCCGCCCGCTCCGCGCACGATCCGCCGGACGTCGATGCAGCGCCCGCTCGACTCATCGATCTCGAAGAGCGCGCCGCGCAGGCCGATCTCTCCCTCGGCGGGAACGGTGCGGCTCGAGCGTCCGGTCGTAAAGCGCTGCAAAGCGGCGCGCGGCGCCATCCCGATGACGGAATCGTAGGGACCCGTCATACCCAGATCGGAGATGTAGCCGGTGCCTCGGGCGAGCACGCGCGCATCGGCGGTCTGCACGTGGGTATGAGTTCCGAAAACGGCGGCGATACGTCCGTCGAGGTAGCGGGCGAGAGCTTGCTTTTCGGATGTCGCCTCGGCGTGAAAATCCAAGACGGCGACATCGTAGCGATCTTTCCATTCTTCGAGAATGCCGTCGGCTGCGCGGAAAGGATCGTCGACCGGAGACATGAAGACGCGGCCTTGCAGATTGAAGACGCCCACGCGGACGCCCTCGGACGATTCGAGCACGAGCGCACCGCGTCCGGGGCAGGGTTCGGGATAGTTCGCCGGCCGGATCAAGCGATCGTGAGCGCCGAGCACCTCCTCATGGTCGCGGAGCCCCCAGACGTGATTGCCCGAAGTCAGGCAGTCGGCTCCGGCATCGAGCACATCGCGCACGCCTTGGTGATCGACTCCTCGACCGTTGTAGATATTCTCGACGTTGACGATCACGAAGCTCGCATCCTCCTCTTCGCGAGTGCGCCGCAACCATCGCCGGATCGCCTTGCGTCCCGGACTTCCAAAGACATCGCCTACCGCCAGTATCTTCATATCCGGCTCTAGACGGCGTAGGTGATGGCGCGTGTCTCGCGAATGACGAGAATGCGTATTTGGCCGGGGTAGTCGATCTTCTCTTCCACCTCGCGCGCGAGACGGCGGGCGAGCAGGGTCGTCGTTTCGTCGCTGACGTCGGCCGCACGCACATGAACGCGCATCTCGCGTCCCGCACGAACGACCACCGCGTCGGTCACGCCTTCGGAGCGACGGGCGATCTCCTCCACATCCGAGAGGCGATCCATGTGTCGCTGGAGGTTTTCTTTGCGCGCACCGGGACGCGAGATCGCCATACGGCGGGCGGTGGCGAGAATCAATCCGTCGGGAGTGCGCGGCGCGTCCGGCGCCTGAGCTAGCGTGCGAATCGCCTGACTGACTTCCGCCGACTCTCCGAGGCGCTGCACCAGATCGGCGCTGAGAACCGCGCTGTGCCCGGGGCGGCCGTCTTCTTCGGCGCGGGCGATCTCGTGCAAGAGACCGGCGCGACGCAAGCGATCTCCGGAAATGCGCAATTCGTCGGCGATCGCGCCGGCGATCCAAGCCACCGAGCGAGCACGATCGAGCAACGTCTGCCCCCCTTCGGTGATGAAATCGAGTTTTCCGAGCAGCAAGACGAGGCGGGCCGAAAATCCCGAGACACCGAGTTCGTAGCAGAGACTCTCTCCCCGTTCGCGGGCGATGTCGTCGACTTCCCGGCGGGTCTTTTCGACCACCTCTTCGATTCTCGCGGGATGAATGCGGCCGTCTTCCACGAGGTTCTCGACGGCCTTGACCGCGACGGCGCGACGCAAGGGATCCCAACTCGAGAGCACGATCGCTCCCGGCGTGTCGTCGATCAGTAGATCCACGCCGGTCGCGTTTTCGATCGAGCGGATATTGCGGCCTTCGCGACCGATGATACGCCCTTTCATCTCATCGCTCGGCAGTCGCACCACCGCGATCGTCCCCTCGCCGACGACGGATCCGCGCACCCGCGACAAGGCGTTGAGCGCGAGATTCGTGATGCGCTCGTCGATTTCGGCGCGCGCCGCTTTCTCCGCCTTGCCGACCAATCGCGATACTTCACCCTCGATTTCGGCGGAGACCTCGGCGAGCAGCCTGTTGCGCGCATCGTCGCTGCTCAGCCCGGCCACCTCCTCGAGTTTTCGGCGCAGCATGTCTTCGCTCTGGGCCAAGCGTTTTTCACGCTCGGCGGTCTTCGAGATCCGCAGATCCAAGGCGCGCGAGTTTTCGGCAAGCTCTTCCGCGCGACCGTCGAGAGCTGCGGCACGCTCTTCGAGTTGATCGCGCCGCTTGGTGACCTCGGCTTGGCGCTTGGCGATTTCACGTTCGCGTTTGGCGACTTCGTCGATGCGGCGGCGGCGTTCGCTCTCCCATTGTTCACGCTCTTTTTCGAGGCGGGAGGTCGCACGCGCTTCGAGATCTGCCGCATGCTCGACTTCCGCGTTTTCGAGGCTTCGGGCGAGCGCATCGGCACGCTGGGCCTGCCGACGAGCGGAAAGCGCGAAAAGGAAGGCCGCGAAGAATGCGGCGGCAGCGAGGATGTAGGCGATAGAAGTCATGAAATATCCATACGAGGCGACGGCATCGCCTCGGTTAAGGACCGGCGAACCCCCCGGCGAGAAGAACGAGGATGCGGGGTCGATGCCGTATCGACCAGGTGGGTGTCCTCCCATCGGGTTGGGCTTCCTTTACGCCGACGGCGAAAACGCCGCCGGGGAAAGGCCTGCTCGCTGCCGATGGAGTCCGGACTCCCTGAATCGTACTGTTGCCTCGGTCGCGATCCATCGTCTCTCGGGCTCCCGGGGGTGGCCGGTCCTGCCAGTATCCGGAGAGTGGGCTTGGGGGTCAACCGTGCGGAAGTTCTTTTTCTTGGAGAGTTTCCCACCGATCTCGCCCCCGTCCGCCGACGGGGCGATCAGTGAGCGACTTTCTCGGCGAGCGCGGTGAGGCGAGCCTCGACTTCGCGCGACCGCCGGTGCAGGGTGGAGACCCGCTCGTGCAGAACGGCCCGCGTTTCCTCCTGCTCGGCGGCGATATTCAAAGCGGCGAGCAGCGCCACCTTGAAATTCTCGACAGGCTCGTCGTGGCCGGTCAAGAGCCGGAGAGTGTGATCGACCTTCAGCGCCGTCGCGCGCAGGCTCTCGGGATCCGTCGAGCGGATGCGAAAACGTCGTCCCCCGATCGAGACTTCGACGGCTTGCCCGGCCGCGGTGCTAGGCGAGGAAGAATCCTGAGCTTTGCGGCCTTTTCCTTCATCATGGGCTTTGGGCATCGTCTCTCGGCCTCCGGAGGTCTCGGGGCTTGGATTATAGCCCACCCGAGTCCCCGGAGCGCGCCGGAAGCGAGCACTTGGCCGAACTCCGGTCTTTCCGCCGACGGCGCGCGGCCTTGAATGCAGGAGAAGCAGCGCTCCGGCGGCGGAGTGCGCGTTGGGGCATCTGCGGTGCAGGCCGAATGTTCGGGGCAGGAGGTCAGGGGCAGGCGGCGGGGTCGGTGTTTTCGCGTTCGCTGCCCGTGGAAGTAGAGCCC
>JALUUK010000739.1 GCA_027021395.1 Acidobacteriota bacterium | reverse complement strand
AACTTGATCACGAGCGCCGGCGGCTCGAGCATCGAAGAGAGCGCCGACGATCCCGCCACCAACCTGACGGCGGATCCGCAGGTGGTGGGGAACGACCTCTTCGGATCGACCTCCCTCTATCTCGATGAGGGCGCCACGACCTTGACTGCAATTGCCGACGTCAATGCGCTTTCCGGAAATTCCGACAACTACTCCGCAGATCCCCTCTACTTGGACGCGGCGAACGATGACTACCACCTCACGGCGGGATCGCCCGCCATCGACCGCGGAAACACCGCGGTTCCGCGTACGGCGCCGGTCGATCTCGACGGAGCGAGCCGAACGCAAGACGGTGACGGAGACGGAAGCGCCCGGATCGACACCGGAGCCGACGAATCGACCCCTTGATCCACGGCGTGCTCTTTCTCCTTCTTGGCGCACCGTGCATAATCTCGGCAGATGAGGCGCGAGATGCGATGGACAAACGCGACGCACGTGAGAGGCTGGCCGCAGAGATTCGACGTCTCGAGATGGAGTTGGCGGCTTTGGACCGCGATTGGCGACGGATCCCGTGGCTTTGCGGTCTGTTTTCGCTGACCCTGCCGGCGTGGTGGTACAAGGGCGCGGCGCCGGCCGGTCTCGTCGCCTTGGGTGTTTGCGTTCTGATTTCGATATCCACCTATATCGTCGCTGCCCATCGCAGCGACCACCGGCACCGACTGGAGAAGAAACGGATGGAGATGAAGCGATGCTGACGGGGGAGATCATGGAGCCGATGGTCATCACGGTGCAGGAAGACGATTCCATCTACGAGATCTGCGACATCTTCCAGGAAGCTCATATCCACGGCGCGCCGGTCGTCGACGATGACGGCCGGCTCGTCGGTATCGTAAGTTACAAGGATGTGCTCTTCGGCACCCTCTTTGGAGATACGAAGATCGGCGAGCAAGAGAAAAAAGACGGCGACAAGTCGGCTCCGCTCGTGCGCGACGTGATGACCGCTCCCGCGTTTTCCGCACGGGAGGAAACTCCGATCGAAGAACTCTGCGACACGATGTGGCAACTTCATGTCCATCACATACCCGTCACTCGAGAAGACAAACTCGTCGGGATCGTCTCCTCGCTAGACATCTGCCGACTCGTAGCAGAAGGCGACCTCTAGGCAGGATCGCTATGGACAGTCGGATCCTGAAGCTGTGATTCCCGCATCGCGTGAGGCACCTTGACCTGCCGATCCCGTATCGTAGCTGCCGACGGAAGCACCGATCTCCGCCCGCACGAGGTAGAATCGGGTGACGGCTCCGTCGTTGAGCGTATGGCTGCTCGTCGCCAGATTCGCGGCTTCGCAAGAATCCACGGCGGTCGAGAAGTCTCCGGAAGCCGCCAATGCGGCGAGGTTCCCGCTGACGACGTCGTAGACCGCTCCGGCCTGCGCATCCCATTCCATCGTCGTATCGTCGATGAAAATGAGGCCTGTCACGTAGTCGGCGCCCTGCGCCGGGGTGCAATCGAGCACGGCGGAGTGATGATCGCAGCATGTTCCGGTGGAAACGGACCAAGCGATCCGGATATTTTCGCCGTTCCAGCGAGCGCGCACCATCTCGAGATCCGGCGCCTCGCGAAGAAACCGGTCAGCTTCGAGGCGCGCTCCGGTCGGCGTCAGCCGTGTACTATAGATCCCCGAAACTCCCGTGCGTGAATCGGCGAAGATGCAAAGAACCTCTGCTCCTGTAAAGACCAAGGAGGGAGAAAGAGGAGCACCGGTGGATTCGGTGAGAACTTGCGGGGATGCGGTGGGCTGGAGCTGACGATCGAGGGAGAGCGTGACGATTTCTCGCCTTCCACCGACTCCTTCGAGACCGGACCAGGCCGCCAGATATCCCGAACCCGTGTCGATGATGGCGATATCGCGCCGGCCGGCCACGGCCGACGCCGCCTCGACCGGCGCAACGACGGAGCCCCCGTAGCCATCGCGTTTTTCGACCACGACGGCTTGTCCAGCGGCTTGCTCATCCAGATAAGCGAGCACCACACCTCCATCGAGCGAAATCTCCACCGCGACCATCGACGTCATATTCATCCCGACCGGCACATCGGCAAGCGACTGCCCCTCCAACAGACGACCACCTTCCCGACCGAGAAGGGTGAAACGCAGCCCGTCGGCCGATTCCGCCTGCACCCATCCGAGCGCGAGGTTCCTGCCTTCCCATGTCATCGTCGTCAGCGCGCGCTGCGCAGCCGAAAGATCCAGCGTGCGATCGGGAACCAGAGTCGTTCCCATCCCATCTTGCGCAGCAAATCGCAAACCATCCGCACCCCCACGCTGGTCGCGAAAAGCCACGGCGGCGCGTTCTCCGGTCCAGGCCACCGCCGAATCGACCGAGAGTGCGGGGTCGTTTTCCAAGGCATCGCCGACAAAGGCCGGACCGCGCTCGAGCATCAAGTTGTACTCTCCGGCGATCGGCGACCGAGAGCGGGTAAGGAACGCTCGAGCTGCTGCACCGTCGAGATCCATGGCAATGCGCACATCGTTTTCCGAACGTGCCTGATAGTCCGATCCGCCGAGATTCGCGGCTTCGCAGCTGCGATCGCAGCCCTCATCGAGCGTTCCGTCTTGATCGTTGTCTCGGCCGTCACAGATCTCGACGGCTCCGGGAAACGCTTGCGAATTCCCCTCATCCAGATCGCCGTCACACCAGCTCACGCCGTCGCCGTCCGGGTCGCCGCAGCAGTCGAAGTGCTGCATTTTGATTTCTCGCGGCGTACCGAACTCTTCTTCGTCGCGCAGAATCGAGGGTCTGCTGCCGGTCCACACCAGCGAGGACCGCATATAGGGACCGCTCCCCCCTTCGACGAAAAGCGAGGTCCCTTCAAGGCTCCCATTCGGCTGCAAACGCTGCAGATAGACACCGCTGCTGAATGGGCTCGGCCCACCGGTCCATCCCACGATGAAGTGAGAGCCGGTCCATGCCAGCGAGGGGCGCCAGGAATTCTCCTCGGCGGCGTTGACTCGAAGATCCGTGCCGATCTGAGCCCCCCCCGTATCCATACGAGCGAAGTAGATCCCCTCGTCTCCATCCCTGCGATCGCTCCAAGCCAAGGCGTAAGAACCGGCGCCGAAGAGAATGTCGGGATGGTCGGCGCCCGCGGCCGAGGTAAATTCGTGGACTCCGCCGAGGCGGTTGCCGTCGGAGTCGCTGCGTACGAAGAAGACTCCGCCGTCGTTGTTGGACCACGCATGCCCTACGCCTCCGGGACCGGTCGTCACGGCGACCTCGCGCACACCGACATGTGCCCCGCAAGTGACGCAAGCCTCGACTCCCAACAAGGAGCCATCTTCCGCCACTCGCCTCATCATCACGTCGCGCCCATCTCTCGACCACGTCACGATGAAAGCCGAGCCGTCCCAGATCACGGCGGGACGTGCACCCTGCCGCCCATTCGCAGACACGATGACCGGTCCTGCGGTCACCGCTCCTTGGGGCTCGACAAAGGCGAACCGGATGCGTTCGATGCCGAAATCCGTGTCGTTCCAGACGACGCCGTAGCCGCCACCCGACCAACTCAGCGCCGAATTCTCATTGATGGCATCCACCGCAGAAACCGGCACGAGATCTCCTATCCGCGAGCCATCGATTCCCATGCGCGTCAAGAAGACTTGTTGATCCTGGCCGACTTTCTCGCTCCAGACGGCGGCATATCCCGAGCCGGTCCAAACCAGAGCACGGTGCCTCCCAAGCTGAGCCGTCACACCCGCATCGGAGACCGGAATCTGCGGTCCCGCCGAACGAGGCGCGTCGCAGACCTGCGGACAATTGGGGTCGGTGGTCCCATCGAAATCATTGTCGAGACCGTCGCAGAATTCCCCTGCTGCCGACACGTACCCCATTGTCGTGACCGCCAAGGCCACGAAAACAAGCGCGAATGGGATTGAACGTCTTGCACTCGGAGATAGCGGCATGCCCGGAAACCTACGGCGGCCCGGCATTCCGTTCCACCGGAACTGCGCCGAGGGCCGCTAGGGGATAGAATCTACGACGAGAACCCCCCGGAAAACGAGGTCCATGCATGTTGACGATTACCGAAGACGCAAAAGCCAAAGTTCTCGAGTTCATCTCTCAAGAAACCGACCCCGACATGGCCCTGAGGGTCGCTGTGACCGGTCGCCAGGGCACTTCCTTCCGTTACGAATTCGGCTTGGTCCCCGAAGCCTCCCGAGATGACGACGACAAGATGATCGACGCAGGTGAATTCAAAGTGTTGATCGACAAGAAAAGTGCCGAATACCTCGAAGGCGCCACCTTCGAGTGGGTCGAGAACGTCGACGGCGCGGGTTTTTCGGTCAACAACCCGAACTCCGCGTGGAAAGATCCCGTGGCGGCGAAGGTCGCCGAAGTCATCGAGCAGAAGATCAATCCCTCGATCGCCTCCCACGGCGGCCACGTCACCCTGCTCGACGTAAGAGAGCAGGTGGCCTATGTGCAGCTAGGCGGCGGATGCCAAGGCTGCGGAATGGCGGACGTCACCTTGAAGGAAGGAATCGAGACGGCAATCAAAGAAGCCGTCCCCGAGATTCGCGGCGTGGTCGACTCGACCGACCATGCGGGCGGAACCAACCCCTACTACAGCTCTCCCGGAGGATCGTGCGGCGGTTGACCTCTCGCCGTCACTCGTGGTGCGCTTTTTGAATCGCACTGTTTGGATAGAACGAAATCCACGCGAACCAGAATGCCGGCCGGACGACGATCTCCTTCAGTCGAGCGCCGGCGAGCTTGCCCTCGGTGCTTTCTCCAGCTTCAAGATTCCAGAGCGAAGTCGTTTCTTCGTCGCGAATCCGGCCCTCGGGATCTCGTTTGAAGAACAACGGTTTTTCATTCAGCATCGCCTCCCAGGCCCGAACCCCTCCATCCTTCGATCTGAAAGCAACGAAGAACCGGCCTGCCAAATTCACCTCGACAAATGAACGTGCTGCAAGAAGATCATCCGAAATCGCCACGGCACTCACAGAGCCCTTTTCGTCTTCGACGGTCATGCCGTGGATCATGCTCTTTCCCGGAAACTCTCGAAGCTGCGCATTGGTTCTGAAGATCCCCAGCTTTTCGGGGCTCTTCGTGTATTCCGCATAGCGTGATTCGAGGACTTTTTCCTTCTTCTTCAAGACGGCTGTGTTGGGGTGAGCATTCACCCACTTCGCCCACGTCGTCTGCACCGAAGGAATCATCTCGAGCTTCCATCCCTCGAGTTCGCCGTAGATGCATTCTCCGGTAACGTGGCTCCACAACGAACCGGTTTCGCGATCCTGCATGATCAAGCTGTTCCGCCATAGCTTTCCGGATACGATGAAGGTCAGAGTTTTTCCGCGAACTTTGCGGGCATACACGATGCCCGTGTGGCACAGCGGTCACCAAGTCGCCGCAAATGCAGCTCCTCCGATCTCGTCATTGACGATCTCATGAGTATCGAGCTGCCATGTCGAGTAGGCCCGCGCCTCACCGTCGATGACGACGCCGATGACATGCTCATCAGAACTCATTTGCGCCGCCGCCTTCTTCCCGGAAACGAAGCTTGGAGAATGAATGGCCGGTATCGCATTCGGCGGAAGAACGGTGTAGACCGGATCGCCACCCACCTCGGTGAAAACCTTCGGTTTTGCGCGCTGTGCCTGCGCCGGCCCGGTTGCACTCACCCACAAGACCAGACACAAAATGCATACAGCCAGATCGCACTTCCTCATATCACACGTCCTTTCCGACGTCGGTTCTCTTCTCGCATCTCAACAGCAACTCGTCCCACAGCAACCGTCACTGTCGGACCCGTCATTCACATCGAATGACTCCCTGTAGGGGGCCATACGCAGGCGTGCGGCTGTATCCGTCGTCACCGAGACGGCGACTCCACGCGGGTAGAGATTCCCTAGGTCATCGACCGTACACTTGAACGGCCCTCGATAGATTGCAACGGCGCCGTTCATCTTTCCGGCTGCCGTTTGGTCGAACTTATATGCTCTCAGCGTCACCGAGTAGAAGCGATGGCCTTCGACCTCTCGCCAAAACTCCTTGGAAAGCCGTGTCATCCCTTCGAACCCGGTCTGCTCGAAACAGGCTAGCAGTTCTTCTTCTGTCAGTGCTCCGCTGATGCACTCTCCCCACAACCGCGGGTTGAGCCGTTGTGCGATCGGCACGGGCTTTTCTGCGACGATATCGGAGATGACGATCCGACCCCGATGCTTGAGAACGCGCCGAATCTCCGAAAATACTTTCCTCTTGTCCGGAGAAAGATTGATGACGCAATTGGAGGTCACGAGATCCACCTCGCCGTCTTCCGCCGGTATCTCTTCGAGATAGCCCTTGCGAAAAGTCACGACATCGAATCCTAGATTCGAAGCGACCGTCCGAGCTGCTTCTCGCGCGATAGTCAGCATGCGATCGGTCATGTCCACGCCGATCGCCCTTCCCTTCGGCCCGACCTTGCGCGCACATGTCAGCACGTCGATGCCCGCTCCCGATCCGAGATCTAGCGTCACTTCGCCGAGTTGCACGTCGGCGCGGTCGATCGGAGAGCCGCAACCGTAGTAGCGATCGATCACATCTTGCGGAATGTGGGAGACATCCTCCGGCTTCGGCTTGACCGGACAGCAGAGATCTTCCTTCGGATCGGCGGCGGCATCGGAGTAGAACTCCTCTACGACACTTCGCGGCCGATCCAGATCGAACGAACGAACGCATTCGCTTCCACTGAGCACGACCTGGCTGAGTCCCTCTTCGCTTGCGCAATGCACTGAGGCATCTCCCATGCTGGTCATCAGCACGGGGGAACCTTCCCGCGATCGAAGGTACCCGAGTGTCTGCTTTCGCTCGAGAGC
>JALUUK010000738.1 GCA_027021395.1 Acidobacteriota bacterium | reverse complement strand
TTTGCAGCGCAAAGGGTTCGCCGTTTTCATCTTCGATGGATTCGTATCCGAAGGTGTCCGTGCCGCGCAAGCGGAAGTAGATCCGGCCGCAGGCAAGAGACTGGTTCAGTTGCACGGAGTGCGAAGTCACCAGCGTGTCGTCGGAGAAGGTCTGGCCGAGCGCCGGGGTCGTGCCCCACTCCAAGACGGTGGTTGCCGGCTCGCTCGTCGTCCATTCGATGCGAGAGCGAGCGTCCGTTAGCGAAAGAACTCGGATTCCGTCGTATTCAGGAGCGTTGCAATCGGCACCCGCTGTATCGAAGGCGATCGCAGGCGAGCCCGTGCCGTCGTCGGCATCTTCGTATGTCACGGTGAGCGTATCACCGTTCTTGATCTGCAAAATGCCGTCGGCTTGTGCGGCTCCGGCCGCCGTGGCGATCGAGCCGGTGAACTTCGAGGAGTTGACATCGGTTTCGGTGACGGTGACGAGTTCGGCTTGGGTCTCCGTCGAAGAAGTGACCAGAACGACCGAAGTGTCGATCGCTCCGGAGTCGAGGTTGATGTCGAGATCCGTAACGGTGAAGGTCAAGGTATCCGAGCAGGAGTATGTGTTCAGATCGATCGTCACTTGCCCGGCATGGCAGGACTGCGGACCTTGGCCGAAGTCCGCCAAGGTCTCGAAGTAGTAGTAGGCACCGCCGTTGTCGTCATAAGAGGCATTGTCTAGGCTGTCGGCGCTGGCCACGTCGTAGTAGTAGACCGTGCATTCCTCGAGGCCGGTCAACCGTACGCGGTGGCTGGTTACCAAGCCGCTCCTGCGTTCATTGATCGTCGGTGGGACCTCGGTGCCGTAGTTGATCTCGCTGTCGCTTTTTTCGTCCGTCGTCCAGACGATGTCCGCGCTGTCGACGGTGATGTTCTCTTCCCCGATGCCTGAGATCACCGGGCCGGTGCAATCGACATCTGCGGTATCGGTCTTGGTGACGTTCGTTCCGCCGAGGCCGTCATCTAGGTCGATATAGGTCGCGGTGATCACGTCGCCTTCTTGGACTTGAATCCTACCGTCCGCAGCGGGCGGGCCGTCATCGACGTCGATCTGGCCGCGGAAGACTCCAGATGATGCACTGGTTTCGTTGAGAGTGACGACTTCTGCCGAGGTCTCGGTCGTGGAAGTGATGTCGATGTCGACCGTGCCGCTCCCCTTGAGGTCCACATCGGAAACCGTCAGCGAGATTACGTCGAGGCATGCGGCGGCCTGTTCTTTGATGGAGACTCGACCGTCGGAACTGGCCGAGAGGAGCACGGCCTCATAGGCATCGACGCGCCCCGTGCCGAAGACG
Source organism: Acidobacteriota bacterium (assembly GCA_027021395.1). Classification (GTDB taxonomy): domain Bacteria; phylum Acidobacteriota; class Polarisedimenticolia; order J045; family J045; genus JALUUK01. Next base: position 5,536 of record JALUUK010000738.1, on the reverse strand, counting down.
TTGTCCTTGCCTGGATCGCCGAGATCGATCGAAGAGTCTTCTAGGATGAATTTCAAATCATCATGTGTCAGCCCCGGGTTCGACGACTTCATCAGTGCGACGGTTCCCGCAACGTGAGGTGTGGCCATCGATGTGCCCGACTTCGTGGAATAACCGCTGCAGAGATTGTGGCTTTGAGTGCTGACTCCCGGAGCGGAGACGTCCGGCTTGATCAGGCCCGGCGGGTACGGATGATCCCCGTACTCCGGCACGTCCTGCCAAGTGACCGGGCCGCGGCTGGAGAAAGAGGCGATATTGTCGTTGCAGTCCGTGGCTCCGACCGTGATCACGCGGGGTACGTCGCCGGGCGTGCGGACGTTGTCCGGCTCGTTGCCGGATCCCTCGTTGCCTGCGGCGATGACCATGGCCGTGCCGAGATCGATCGTGTTCTCGCAGTTCTGGCGCCAGGTCGCTCGGTCTGGGTTCTGATTGTGCGGCCAGCCGAGGCTCATCGAGATCGAGTCGGCGCCGTTGTCCGCCGCGTACTGCATGGCTTCCCAAACATCCGGCTCGTCGGAGAATTGCAATCCAACACGGATGACCATGATCTTTGCGTCGGGGGCCATGCCCGACTGAAATCCACCGGTTCCGTCACCGGCGACGGTTCCGGCGACATGGGATCCATGGCTGTTGTCGTCGTTGGGGTCATTGTCGTCGTTGTCGATGTCGTAGCCGATCAGGTCATCGACATACCCGTTTCCGTCGTCGTCGATCCCGTTCATGTCGTCGGCATCCATCACGACTCCGTCGCCATCGAGGTCTTCGCCGGGGTTGACCCAGATTTGGTTCTCGATGTCGGGATGCGACCAGCACACTCCCGAATCGATCACGGCGATGACCGCTCCCTCTCCGGTGTTGCCGAGGTCGTTCCAGACCTCCGGGGCACGCATCACTTCCACACCGCATTCGATGGTGACGTCGCTGTTGTCCGGTGCCCAAGTGCTCGGCATCAGCGCCGCCAACGGATCGACGGGTGGTTCAGCCGGGCAGACCTTGGGGCCAAGCGAAATATCGACCTTGGGTGACCAGCGAATACGCTCGACGGCGTCGAGCGCGGAGAGGCGCAGGATCTCGTTCTTGGTCAGGTCCGCAGCGACGATATTACCGATCCAAAGCGGGCGGATGCGTCGATCCCGGCCATCCCTCGCCGCCTCGTTCACCATTTCGAGCACCGGTCCCTGCGTTTGCTTCGCGTGATCCTTGAGTGCACGGATCATGGCTCGGCGCCGGGCCTTAGGGTCGAGATCTGCGGGGGCCTTCGCGAGTAGGCGTGCTCCGCTGAGTTGGTCGGTGAGCACCGCGAAGACGGGAATGAGTTCGTCCGAACCGGCTTCTTCGAGCACGCGCAATAGCTCGACGTCCAACTTGGCATGTGTCGGCTGGTCGGCCGGCGCCGACGTGGATCCAATGGAAATCATCAAGAGAGCCGCCACGAACAAGGCGACCCCGTCACAGACCTGTCGGTAACACAAATACGTTTTCACGACCTCTCCTTAGCATCGCCCCGACTCCAGCATCGGGGCATGGGCACAGCGGGCACGCAAGACGTTCTCGACGAGGTGAGGGCACGACGACCAGCCCAGCCGATCACTGCCGATGCCCAAGAAGCTTACGGCGATTCCGAGTGCTGGTGGGGAGAAGAATTTTCGAGCAAGAAAGAACAGCGCGAAACACGAGCGAACAAATGGCACCGTTCACACGCTGCGCGGTGGCTCGAAAAACCGTTCGGAGGGTCAGTCGGCAGAGACGCGATTCGAATGTGCCACCATCCACTCCACGAGGTCGATCTTGGTGACGATCGATATCGGTCGGTGTTCCGAGTCGACGATGACGGCGGAGCCGGATTGAAGCAGGACCTTCTGCAGGGCGGCGACGGGAGTGCTCATCTCCACCGCCGGAACCGAGCGGCTCATGATCTCGCCGACTTGAGAGTCGCTTGGGGACTGGCCCGAAGAGAGAAATTGCAGTAGCCCTTCTTCGGTGAGCAGGCCGACGAGCCGCCCGTCATCGACCACGGGGATCTGCGAAATGCACTCATCGCGCATGACGCGAATGGCTTCTTGCGCGGTGTTGTTCTGCTCGATCTTCACCAGCCGCCCGGCCGGCTTGGCCTCGACCAACTCGCGAACCGCGCCTGCCGGAGCGTCCGCTTGAAGGAATCTGTTGTCGCTCATCCATTTGTCATCGACGAACTTCGTCATGTAGTTCCGCACCCCGTCCGGCAGCACGACGACGCAATTCTGTCCTTCGGAAAGTCGCGGCGCTTCTTTGAGTGCAGCAAACATCGCGGTTCCGCTCGAGCCTCCGCAGAGCAGGCCTTCTTCACGAATCAGTCGCCGAGCGAGTAGGAAGGACGGCCGGTCCTCGGTCTTGACCCAGGTGTCGACCAACTCGCGGTCGAGCACGTCTGGAATGAAGTCGTAGCCGATGCCTTCGACCTTGTAGGGTGCGACGTAGTCGCCACCCGCGAGAATCGATCCGACAGGATCGGCACCGACGATCACGCACTCGGGACAGGCCTCTTTGATCTTGCGCGCGACGCCGGTGATCGTGCCTCCCGTACCGGCTCCCATCACGACCATATGCACCTCGCCGTCGAGGTCGTCGAGAATCTCTTGGCCGGTGAAATCATGATGCGCATCGGGATTCGAGGGGTTGGAGTATTGGTCCAGAATATGGGCGTTGGGTAACTCCTCTTGCATCTTCGCGGCGACGCCGATATGACTTTCCGGAGAATCCCACGCGGCCTCGGTCGGGGTTCGGATGATCTCTGCACCGAGCGCCTCCAAGACGACCTGCTTTTCGCGGCTCATCTTCTCGGGCATCGTGATGATGACGCGATAACCGCGCACCGCGCCGGCAAGGGCGAGGCCGATGCCCGTATTGCCGCTCGTCGGTTCGATCAGCGTGTCGCCGGGCTTGATGCGGCCGTCTCTTTCCGCATCGAGCACCATCTGTCGGCCGATACGGTCTTTGACCGAGCCGCCGGGATTGAGGAACTCGCACTTGGCGTAAAGGTTGCACGCAAGGTGAGAGCCGATTCGGTGGAGTTTGACTAGGGGCGTTCGGCCGATGGTGTCGAGAATACTGTCGAAAAGCATGATGGTCTCCGGCGAGTCGCGCGTCAGAGTATCATCACTCCCCGGCGAGCCGCATCGGGTACGGATGAGCCGCTCGACTCAGCGATGCTGCTTATCTTACTGAAGCGTTTCAAGTTGGCTGCGAATCTCGAGGGCCGGACGAAGCGATGATTTTCAGGTTTTGTCTCTATTCCATCTTCAAGAACTTGCGGTTCTTCGAGGCCTTCTTTCTGGTCTACCTTCTGGTCGACCGCGAGGTCGGCGGGCTTGGGCTGTCGCTGTTTCAGGTCGGCAGCGTGGTCGGGTTTCAGAAGTTGCTCACTGCTCTATGCGAAGTTCCGGCCGGAGTGCTCACGGATCGCTGGGGGCGTCGTCGGGCGCTGCTCTTTTGCTTCGGAGCCTACGTGGTGGCCTTTCCCGGATATGCGCTCTCGGCGATATTCGTCGATCGATGGAGCCTGGGAATTCTCGTGTTTTCGCACGCGGTGTTCGCCCTAGGGGAGGCGATGCGGACGGGAAGCCACAAAGCAATCATGCTGGACTGGCTGGAGCAAACGGGGCGTTCGGAGCGCGCGACCGAGGTCATCGCCCGCACGCGCTTCTTTTCCAAGGCGGCTTCGGCTTCGGCCGCACTTGGCGGGGGATTGATTCTCTATCTCACTGGTTCATTCGCTTGGCTCTTCTGGTGTGCGACGGTTTCCGCGGTTGGAGGCGTGATATTGATGGCCTCATATCCACGCTTTCTCGAAGGCGAGCAGGCGCGCGCAGCAGCTCTCGGCCGGCGTCGCCCGACCTGGGGCGCGGCCTTCCGAAGTCTGCGCAGCGATCGTGCATTGGTGTTTCTCTTGGCCGGTTCCGTCATCTTCGAAGTGCATGCCAAGCTCGGCGCTCACTACATTCAGCCGGTGCTTGAGCAGGGCCTGAGAATCCGGGACATTTCGATCGCGGCCGGAGCGGGAGCCTTGGTCGTCGGCTTCTACTACTTCATCGGCTATGCGGTGGGTGCGGTTTCGGCCTTCGCATCGAGCGCTGCGCTGCGCTGGGTGGGTTCGCGTTCTCGATCGCTGTTGCTCGCCGTGGTGCTGAGCGTCGTGCTTTTTCTCGGCCTCGGCGTGGGCTTGCGCGAAAATTTGTCGGCTTTCGTCCTGCTGCCGGCGTTGTTCGCCATCTCCGCTCTACAGAACCTGCGACGGCCGATCTTCGTCGCTTCGCTAGATACCGTGATGGATCCAAGGCAGCGGGCCACGATTCTCTCGACGGAAAGCCTGCTGCGAAACCTGGGAATCGCCATCCTTGCGCCCTTGACGGGACTGATCGCCGACCGTTACGGGCTCGATGGGGCGTTTCGGCTGATGGCAGTGACGCTGGCGATGAGTCTCTTGTTCCGTTTCGGTACAGATCCATTCGACCGATCGAAAAGTCGACGCAATTCGAAGACGAAATCTGGCATCCACCACTCCGAGATTACAGATTCTACTCGAGAGTAATGCGACTCACGAGAGGAGTCCGTTGCACGATACGGGACAGGATGCGCGTTTCGACAGGGAGATGCTGTCGCTCAGCTTCGATAGGATGGGGTCTGCCGTCGTAGCTCAGTCCATCGCGCTTCTGCTGCTGATCGTTTCGGTGCCTTCCGGTTCGAGCGGAAGAGTACTCTTGCCCGTCTTCGCACTTCTGCTTCTCGGATCCGCGCGTGCGGTATTCGCTCGAAGTGCTGCACGCCCCGTCGACCTGCGGTGGCTGTCCTTGCACCGCGCCGGTGCTCTGGCTTCCGGCATACTTTATTTCGATCTCATCCTGACCGTGACGGAGTACAACGGAGGTTCGGTTCCCGAAGTGCTGCTGGTCATCATGGCTCTCCTCGGGGCGGGTGCCACAGGTTCGCTCGGCCTCGACCTACCGTCGTACATGGGCTACGCCTATCCCATGATGGGTGCGCTCAGCGTTTCCTATCTCTGGAGTCCGGGACAGGGAGCGGCCGCCATGGCGACCATGGTCGTGCTCTTCGTGATGTTCTTGACGGGGGTCGCCAAAGGGCAACGCAAGATGCAAAGGCGCCTCTTTCAAGCGCGCGCACTCTTGTTGGAACAGAAGAACGAACTGATCGAGGTCAACGACCATCTCGAGCAGTCTCGGCAGGCTGCAGAGTCGGGTATGGCCGCGCGGCAGCAATTTCTTGCGAATATGAGTCACGAGATCCGCACGCCGCTCAACGGCGTGCTCGGCATGGTTGAACTGGTCCTCGCCGACGAAAACGACCCGGAGAAGAAGAAGCTTCTCGAGATCGCACGCGGATCCGGGCGATCGTTGCTCGCGCTACTCGGTGACATTCTCGAGTTCTCTCGCCTCGAGGCGGGTGCCATGACGATGGAGAGTCGCGAGTTTGCGTTGAGGCACCTCGTCGAAGGCACGGTTGA
>JALUUK010000737.1 GCA_027021395.1 Acidobacteriota bacterium | reverse complement strand
GCAAGTCGCAACCGCTGCATCGCTTGCTCTTCGGGCTCGGCATAAGGCATGTGGGCGCGAGCGCGGCTCGGAAGTTGTCCGACCACTTCGGAAATATCGAACGGCTCGCGGCCGTCGCACGAAGCGACGAGGGGCGCGAAGCCCTCGAGGAGATCGAAGATATCGGTCCGGAGATCGCCGCTTCGGTGATGGATTTCTTTCGCTCGTCGAGCGGCCGGCGTCTGATCGAAAAACTCATGGCAGAGGGAGTTCGAACGGAAGCACAAATCGCGCCGACACGCGAGCACGGCGTCTTCTCGGGAAAGTCGGTCGTGCTGACCGGGACCTTTGCGAACTTCGGTCGTGCCGACTTGAAGTCGTTGCTGGAATCTCTCGGAGCCAAGGTCAAGACTTCGGTGAGCAAGAAGACCGACTACCTACTGGCGGGGGCCGACCCCGGAAGCAAGCTGGCCAAAGCACGGGAACTCGGCGTGAAGGTCATCGGAGAGGTGGACTTTCAAGAGATGATTCGCGATTTTTCGAATTCACCCGCGTTCGGCGAGGAGGACTCCGACGATGGATGAGAAGAAAGAGAAGGGGACGATGGGCGAGGAACCGAAGGGAAGAATCATCGTCGTGGACGACGATGCGGGGGGGCGTCAAGCGATGACACGGGCCTTGCAGCGCGTCGGCTTCGACGTCTACCCCTTCGGGGATGGGATCGAAGCATTGGCCCTTCTGCGCCGGAAGCCTTGCATCGAACTGGTGGTGACCGATCTGAAGATGCCCGGTATCGACGGCCTGGAGGTCCTCAAGCGCGCACGAGACATCGCTCCGGATGTGGGCGTCTTGATGATCACCGCCTACGGATCCGTGGAGACGGCCGTCGGCGCGATGAAATATGGTGCCGAGGACTACCTGGAAAAGCCGGTCAATCTGGAAGTTTTGCGCGCTCGAGTTTCCAACCTCGTCGAGAAAGTGCGTTTGGGTCGCGAAGTCAACGAATACCGTGAAATCGAAACGATTCTGGAAGAGAGGGGCGCATTCGAAGGCATGGTTGGTGAATCGCCGGCGATGCTCGAACTCTTTCGCAAGATTCAGCAAGTGGCGAATGCGAGAACGCCGGTCCTCGTTCTCGGTGAATCCGGAACCGGAAAAGAACTGGTTGCGCGAGCCATTCATAGACTGTCGCCGCGGCAGCAGGAAACCTTTCTGCCCTTGGATTGCGCCGCGATTCCAGCAGACATTCTCGAGTCGGAACTCTTTGGGCACGAGCGAGGCGCGTTCACCGGTGCGCAGGCACGAAAAGCGGGAAAGTTCGAAGCTGCAAACGGTGGATCCATCTTCTTGGATGAACTCGGCGAAATGCAGATCGGACTGCAAAGCAAGCTGCTGCGGGTTCTCGAGTCGCAGACATTCATGCGTGTCGGCGGCAATACGGAGATCAAAGTCGACGTTCGCGTGATCGCTGCGACGAATCGGAACTTGGCGAAGCTGGCGGAAGAGGGTCATTTTCGCCAGGATCTGTACTACCGATTGGCCGTCGTCACCCTGAAGATTCCGCCGTTGCGCGAGCGCAGAGACGACATTGCGCCGCTCGCCGGGTCCTTTCTCGAGCGCTTCGCCAAGGAAAACGATCGTCCGGTGCCGAGATTGATGCCGGATGCGGCTCAGGTGCTCAAGTGGGCGCCTTGGCCGGGAAACGTTCGCGAACTACGCAATGTCATGGAATCTTTGATCATCTTGCACACTGATGATGAGATCCATGCTTCGCACCTTCCCGAAGAACTGCGCCAAGCTGCACGGTCGGCTACGGTCGGTGACGAAGATCAATCGCTCGGTGGAACCTTTGTCGGTAAGACCATGGAAGAGATCGAGCGTCATGTGATCTTGCGCACGCTCGAGCGTACGACCGGCAACCGTACGCAGGCGGCGGAGATCTTGGGTATCGGCCTGAGAACCTTACAGCGCAAGATCAAGCAGTACAGACAAGACGGCTATCCCGTCGTCGGAAGCGACATCGGAGGAGATCCCGTATGAGTAGGTCCCGCTTCCTGTTCACGGCAGCACTCTTCGGTGTCGGCACCGGTTTCTTGCTCCTGATCGCCGGAGTCGGAGGCGGCTTCCGCCAGGCAACGGCAGGGGAGTTGCAGCTCGTGACCCTTGAAGAATCCGGCGAGCCTCTCCATTCACCGTCGTTCGCGGATATCGCAGAACGTGCGATTCCGGGAGTGGTGAAAATCGATACGCGCCGGTTTGAGACCTTCGAAGCTGCGGGGGATATGTTCGACACGCCCTCGATGCGGCGCTTTCATCGTGGAATTCCCTTCTACGATGGCGAAGAGGGGGACTCTCTCGATCTCTACGAAATGCCCTCGACGGGGACCGGTTTCTTCATCACAGCCGACGGGTATCTCTTGACGAATAAGCACGTCATTGAGCGAGCACACGAAGTCGTCATCAAGACATGGGAGGGAAAGGAGTATCTCGGCACGGTGATCGGCAAGGATCCGGATGGTGATCTAGCTCTGCTCAAGATCGAGGTCGAAGGAACCGTGCATGCACTGCCGCTAGGAGACTCGCGCTCACTGCGAGTGGGCGAGTGGGTGCTCGCGATCGGATATCCTTTGACCTTCGATCGTTCCGTGACGTTCGGAGTGGTCAGTGCGAAGAGCCAGTACGTGCCGGGCGCGAACGGTCCTCTAGGAAGTTTCGTGCAGACCGATGCCGCCATCAACATGGGGAATTCCGGCGGGCCGTTGCTCAATGCGCGCGGCGAGGTGATCGGTATCAATACCGCCATCATGCGCCGCCGCTCGTCGCTTCAGCTCAGTTCAGCCGAAGGGATCGGGCTTGCCATCCCCGTGACTCCGGTCAAGAAGGTTCTCAATCAGCTCTTGCAGACCGGTACGGTTCAGCGAGGATACTTGGGCGTGGTCGTTCGGCCTGCCGATGCGCTCGTCGCCGAATACGCAGGGCTTGGCCCCGTGCGCGGGGCCCTGGTCGAGTCCGTGGAGGAAGGGCATCCGGCGGCAGAGGCGGGGATCGTGCCGGGAGATATCGTGCGTTCGGTCAATGGCATTCCTGTCGAAACCAGCGATGAGCTCGTGCAAGAGGTCGCGATGGTGCCGCCGGGTGAGAGGGTGAAAATCTCGCTGTGGCGGGACGGAAAGGAAGTGCAGCGTACCGTCGTTTTGGCAAAGCGCCCGGCACCGTCATCCGAAGTCGTGCTGCCGGCCGTTCCTGATTCCGCTCATGTCGCCTTTCCCGGCTTCGTCGTCGAGGAAGTCGATGACGCGATGCGCCGCACTTTGGAGAGCCAAGGTGTTCAAGCAAGGCTTCGCATCACCAAGGTCGATCCGACGTCGGATGCAGCTCGCCGCGGGGTGAGCGCCAATTCTCTGCTGACCGAGGTCAACGGCGTTCGAATCGATGGAATCGCCTCGTTTCGGAGCGCCATTCGATCGATTGAATCCGGAAGCGTCGTGCGTTTGCGGTTGATCAGAATACTCGAGACGCCGACTGAAACCTATTTCGATCGGGGTTTCGTTTTCTTCCGCGCGCCCGCGCGGAAGAAGAAATCCTGACTCTGCTCTCGAGGAACGGTCATGGCAAGCTCCGCCGAAAAAGCACTGATCTTGGTTACCGATGACGAGAAAGCGATTCGCGATGCGCTGCGTCTGATCCTCGAATACGAAGGATATCGCATCATCGAGGCGTCCGATGGGGAAGAGGCTCTCTCCAAGCTGTCGCGTCAGGCTCCGGACGCAGTACTGCTTGATATCAGAATGCCGAAGATGAACGGGCTCGACGTTCTGAAGCGGATCCGCACCCAGGGGAATGAGATTCCGGTTCTGATGATCTCGGGCCATGGGAATATCGATACCGCGCTCGAGGCTTTGCGCCTCGGAGCACAGGATTTCCTGGAAAAGCCGCTCGAACGAGATGTCGTGCTTCGCCGACTAGAGACGGCCTTAGAACAGTCACGGTTGCTCGAGCAGGCCGCGGAGTACCAGGCGGAAGAGGACTTGCGGTGGCGTATGGTCGGCGATGGGCCGGCGATGAGCCGCGTGCGGGAGATGATTCGTCGAGCCGGACCGACTCAGGCCACCGTGCTCATCACCGGAGAGTCGGGAACGGGAAAAGAACTCGTTGCAAGAGCGACGCACCGTGCATCGACCCGCGTCGACTTTCCCTTCATCAAAGTCAATTGTGCGGCGATTCCCGACGATCTCATCGAGTCGGAACTCTTCGGCCACGAGAAAGGTTCGTTTACCGGTGCATCCTCACGCCAAAAAGGGCGCTTCGCCCGCGCGCATCGAGGCACGATATTTCTCGATGAGATCGGCGATATGTCGCTGAAGACTCAGGCGAAAGTGCTTCGAGCGCTGCAGGAGGGGGAGATCGAGCCCATCGGAGCGGGTGGCCCGATTCAAGTCGACGTTCGCGTGATTGCCGCAACGAATAAAGATCTCAAAGAGGAGATCGAAAACGGAAACTTCCGTGAGGACCTTTACTATCGACTCAGTGTGTTGCCGATTCATATTCCACCGCTTCGCGAACGCGTGGAAGATATCAAGGCTCTTGCCGAACACCTTTCCAAGATGATCTGCCGTCAGAACAACTTCAAGGAAAGAACATTCACTGCGGCGGCGATCGAAAAGCTCTCGGCTATGACATGGAAAGGCAATGTTCGGGAGCTTCGGAACTACCTGGAAAGGGCGATCATTCTCTCTGCAGGGGATGTGCTGGATGCCGAAGATCTTCCTTCAGATGACATCGAGCGCAAAGATGTTTCCGAACGACTGCCCATGGCCAAGACGTTGAGGGAGTTCAAGGATCTTGCGGAACGTGCCTATCTCTTGCGCAAGCTCGAAGAGAATGGGTGGAATATCACGCGTACCGCACAGTCCATCGACACGCCGCGTTCCAATCTGTATAAACGGATCGAACATCATTCTCTTGATCGACTCGCCGCCGCATCCGGTGGTGATTCGGGTGCTGAGGAGCAGAAGTGATGCATCAAGTCGAAAGGCACTCGGTGCCGATTCTCGTGGTTTTTCTGCTGTCATGCGGACTTGCGTTCGTAGGATCGGTACTCTCCGCTACTGCGCAAGAGAGTGGCGGCGAGCAGACACGAAAGTTATCGCCGCAGACCTTGGCCAAACTGGCGGAAATGGAGAAGGACGTTCTTGAAGATCCGGAAGATATGATCGCTCTCGCTCGCTACGGCAACGCGCTGGTGCAGGTCGGGCGCAGCGAAGAGGGATTGCGCAGGATCGCGCGAGCCATCATTCACGCACCGGACGAGCCCGCCGTGCTGCTCTATCAAGCGAAGGCATTCTGGACGGCTGAGCGCCCCGACGATGCGTTGGAAAAAGCGAGGCGCGTGACGAAGTCTCCCCTCGCGACGGCCAAACAGAAATCGTCTGCGGCCTATCTGATGGGGACCGCCCTTTGGAAGCGAGGCGATCTTGCCGAGGCGGAAAAGGCCTTTCGCTTGTGCCTCGAAGCCGACCGCAAGAACGCACGAGCGCGGATGAACCTCGGCATGATGTTCTTCCAGGAAACGCGATTCGCCGAAGCCTATACGGAACTCGAACGGGCGGCTTTGCTGGCACCCGACGACGTGAAAGTGCACAAGACGATCGGCGATATCATGTCCAGCCAGGGACGATACGGGCGGGCAGCGAAGGCCTACGAGGAGGTTGCGCGGCTGCGTCCGGACAATGTCGACAATCGGGTGCGTCTCGCCGGAATCTACATCGAGCTTCATGAATTCGAAGCTTGCCTGCCGCATCTTCGCGAGGCGGTGCGGATCGACGATCAGGACGCGACGGCTCACCTTCTGTTGGCCGAATGTTTGGTCGAAACCGGGGAACTCGACGAAGCGGAGAAGACGGCTCACCGCGCAGCCGAACTCGGCGGTCGGGCAAATACGATCTTGGCTCTGATCGAGCACAAGCGCACACAGCGTTGAGTACCATGATGGTGAGATCGTGCGATGATGGTCTATCGTGATTCGTTGTGACCATCTTTCCATGGGATACCGGGCGGAGGAACCGGTTCTGACGGATATCTCCTATCATATTCCGCCGGGGGAGTTCGTCATCATCACCGGGCCCTCCGGAGCGGGTAAGACGACGCTGATGAAATTGCTCTATCGCGAGATCGTCCCTTCTTCGGGTCGGCTGTTGATCGACGGACAGGATCTCGGCGCGATGAGCAGACGTCGGGTCCCGGCCCTCCGGCGAAAAATCGGCATCGTGTTCCAGGAGTTCCGCCTGTTGCCGCGGCGCACGGTGGCGGACAACGTCTCCTTCGTATTGCGGGTCTTGGGGTGGTCCTCGAGTCGGCGACGCGATCGGACTCGTCGCGTGCTCGAATGGGTCGGGCTTGCGCATCGTGGCGACGACTTGCCGGAAACGTTGTCCGGTGGGGAACAGCAGCGCGTCGCCATTGCCCGGGCTTTGGTCGCAGAACCGAAGCTGCTGTTGGCGGACGAGCCGACGGGAAACCTCGATCCGGAGCGCTCGCGCGAAATTCTCGGCTTGTTCCGAGAGATTCACTCCCGCGGTACGACCGTCGTGCTGGCAACACACGATACGACGCTGATCGACGAGGCCGGGGTGCGCATTCTCGGTATTCGTGCGGGACGCTTGGTCTCCGACGAGCCGGCACGACTTCGTGGAACGGAACCCGCCGGGCCACTCGTTCCTGCGGGCGGCGGCGGGTCATGATCGTCCTGCGACTCTCGGTGGAGGCCGTTCGATCGGCCCTGACCGACCTCGCTCGCAGGCCGCTGGCCTCGATTCTCTCCATTTTGGCGATGGCCGTGGCTCAACTCGTTCTGGCGTTTTTCTTGCTGCTTGCTCAC
>JALUUK010000736.1 GCA_027021395.1 Acidobacteriota bacterium | reverse complement strand
AACATCGTTTCCTCCGCAGGGGATCCGGCCGTGCCACGGCGCACGGGGATCCGCTGGGGGCGAATGTAGGTCCCCTACCTAGACCCGGGCAATGCGCAGAGGATGCGAAGCTCTCCGCGGCGAGATCAGCCGCGTTCGAGTGTCAGCATGGAAATGACCGTATCCCCGTACACTCGCCGCCTGAACTCTATAAGGCCAGGTCTTTCAACGACTTGACGTCCCGAACATTCCACCGCGATCCATGCTCCTTCCATCAAGAACGACGCGTGAGAGAGCTGCTCGAGCCACTGTCCTAGGCGGCGCTCATCGTAGGGAGGATCGAGGTAGACGGTATGAAAACGGAGGGAGCGGCCCGGGCCTTCCCTCTCTTCTCCTAGCCAACGACCGAGATCCCGATGGGCGACTCGAATTCGCGCATCGTGCTCGAGTCCAAGCTTGGCCACGTTGTCCAAGATCGTTCGATAGGCCGAGCGATCCTTTTCGACCAGGGTGACTTGCGGCGCTCCGCGAGAAAGCGCTTCTAGGGCCATGGCGCCCGTCCCCGCGCAAAGATCGAGAAAAGCGCCTTCCTCCACTCGAGCCCCGAGAGCATCGAAAAATGCGGCACGCACCCGTTCGGCCGTCGGCCGGACACCGCGGCGTGGTGGATTGACCAAGCGGCGGCCGCCGAACTCCCCGGAGACGATGCGCACGACGGAGTCCCGCCCTACCCGAATAGATTCAAGCAGCCGAAAATTCGACCGCACTCCGACGAGCAGCCTCTACGGTAGAAGACATCGTGGATCACGAACCGTCCTTGGGAGCGACCCGAACCTTCAAGTTCGCCGATTTGGCTCCAAGTTCGCGCGCCATGGCCAAAACCTTCACCGGAACCCCGTAGCGGCTGTCTTCATCTCCTCCGACGACGACGCGCTTGTCTTCGCTCGCGGCCAAAGCCTCTTCCAAGGGAGCCCGCAGAGCCTCGACATCTTCGAAAACCTGATCGCGGAATGCGATGCGTCCCTCCTTGTCGATGGTGATCTCCAAGGTTCCCTCGATCTGGATCGGTGTGCCGCCGGCCTCGGGAAGAGCGATGGGAAGTCCCTTCCCTTCTCGAAAGGTCGTCGAAACGGCGAAGAAGATGACGAGGAGGAAGATCACATCCACGAGCGGCGAGATATCGATCGAGGGCTTGCGGGCGTCTTTCGGCAGAAAATCCATCATCGCCGTCTACCCCGCCGTCGCAACTTGCTTACTTTCGTCTTCCGGCTGATCTTCGACGGCGGACTGCCTGAGGATTTCCCGGCAGGCATCTTCGATCTCTCCGACGAGAGATTCGGCTCGAGAACGCAACAAGTTATATAGAACCAAACTCGGAATGGCGACGACCAAGCCGAAGGCCGTCGTCAGGAGCGCTTCGGCGATGCCGGCGGAGAGGCTTTCCCCCTGCCCGGGTCCGGTCAATGAGATCGTATGAAATACTCGGATCATGCCCGTCACGGTTCCCAAGAGGCCCATCAGCGGAGAGATCGAAGCCACCGTACCGATGACACCGAGACCGCGCAGAAGGCGCGGCGTTTCGCGACGACCGGCATCCTCGATCGATTCGCGCACCGCCTCCGGCCCTTGATCCCACCACTCGAGGCCCGCTTGCGTGATGCGCGACAGGCTGCTCGGCGTGCGCGAGCAGAGATCGATGGCATCGTCGATTCTCGCCCCCCGAATCAAGCCGCGCAGCGAATGCCGCAAAGTCGCCGGGATGACCTTCGGCCTCCGAAGCGCCCAGAAACGCTCGACGGCGACGGTCAAAGCCACCAGTGAAGCTGCGAGAATCGGCCACATCAGCGGCCCGCCTTGGATATAGAGTTCCCAGGCCTGCTTGATCGGGTTCATTCCGAGAAGTTCCTCTTCTTTGCTCGCCGGTTCGACTCGCCGGCCTCCGTCCGACGACCGCCACGCCGGCTCTTACTTTCTTGCGAAGGCCGTCCCTTCTTCCCTCCGCTCTTCTTCGGCCGAGGTCCGCCTCGTTTCGAAGACGACTCTCCGCCACTCCTCGTACGACGACCGCCGCGAGAATTCGATCGCTCGCGGCGACGTCCCTCCGATGCCGCGGGCTTGTCGAAGCCGACGAGCGTAGCTCGCGGAAGAGGCTCTCCAATCAAGCATTCGATGGCTTCGACTTTTCGCCGATCATCCGGTGCGACCAGCGAAATCGCCGAACCTTTTCGTTCGGCGCGTCCGGTTCGACCGACCCGATGCACATAGTCTTCCGCGATGGTCGGCAAGTCGAAATTGATCACGAGATCGATATCCACCACGTCGATGCCGCGGGCGGCTACATCGGTGGCGACCATCACGTTGTAGTCGCCGTCGCGGAATCCGGCGAGCGCGCGTTCCCGGTTGGCCTGCGAAAGCAGACTCGAAAGCGAGACGACCTCGTGGCCCTCGCGTCGCAGGCGAGACGCCATCTCCCCTGTCGCTTCTCGGGTCGCGGTAAAGACCAAGACCTTCTTCGCACGGTTTATTCTCATGAGCTTGCAGAGGGCTCGTTCTTTGTCACGTTGGCTGACTTCGAGAATCTCGTGGGCGATGCCCGCCGCCAAGGCCCTCTTTCGCTCGACTCGCACCGTCACGGGTTCATAGA
Source organism: Acidobacteriota bacterium (assembly GCA_027021395.1). GTDB lineage: Bacteria > Acidobacteriota > Polarisedimenticolia > J045 > J045 > JALUUK01. The sequence continues at coordinate 4,250 of JALUUK010000736.1, read as the reverse complement.
GAAAGCGGTCGGACAGTTCCACGATCGGAGGCGGCATCGTCGCGGAAAAAAGCATCGTCTGGCGCGAAGCAGGCACCCGCGAACAGATCTTGGTCACATCGTCGATGAAGCCCATATCGAGCATTCGGTCTGCTTCGTCGAGCACGAGCCACTTTAGAAAGCGGGGACGCAGCCAAGCTGAAGACAGAAAGTCGAGCAGGCGTCCGGGGGTACCCACGATAACATCCGGCGCCTTCTCGAGTGCTTGGCGCTGCGGACCGAGGCCCGTTCCTCCATAGAGCGTCACGGAATGCACTCCGAGAGATGCACCCAAGGTCGAGGCCACCCCTCCGACCTGCTGCGCGAGTTCTCTCGTCGGGCAAACGACGAGCGCCTGCGGATTGCCGGTCGGCTTGAGGTTTTGAAAGATCGGGACGAGAAAAGCCAGCGTCTTGCCGGTTCCCGTCTGAGCCACACCGATCAAGTCGTGTCCTTCGAGGAGGGGGGGCAGGCACTTTTGCTGGATGGGGGTCGGCTCGACGAACCCCCCTTCGGCAAGGGCGGCCAACAGTGGCGCCTCGAGTGGAAACTCAGAGAATTTCATCGCAAATTACGCTGTCTTTCTACACATTCCGTGCCCCCGCAGGCGCACATCCTATCATCCGCGGGCCTCTCGAGCCTGCCGGAGCGCCGCCGGCCGCCGGGCTCAGAACATTCCGTTCTGACGTGCCCAGCGCAACCTGCGCTCGAGCTGCTGTGCGGTGTAAAACCCGTGAATCTTGAAGGTCCAGGTCACGGTGGTTTCTTCGTGCGGATAGCCGGCGGGCAGCGGCGGCACCACCGCGCGCGCCAGAGCCCGCGAAGAGGCTTCATCTAGCGCGGGCAGCGGCGCAGGAGAAAGGATCTCGACATCTGTGATGGAGCCATCTCGATGAATTCGGCAGCGGATCGTCACCTGCCCGTCGAGCCGGGGGGCGCCGCGCGCATGCTGATCGCGTTCGAAGCGGCGCACCCGGCCGTTGAGTTCGCGCAGCCAAGCGCGATAGACGGCGAAATAGAACTCCATCGCATAGCTCGATCGCTGCAAGGCGGGATCTTCGAAGTTGACGGTGGAATCCCACTGGCCACCTTCGAGATCGCCGATATCGAGCATGCTGTTTCCCTTGCCTTCGGGCCGCTTGGGCAATTTCGGCGGCGGCTTCCTCGGCAGGGGCTTGGGAATCTGCTGCGGCAGAATGCGAAGCGGCTCCACGTCCCCCTCTTCCGTCGCGCCGTCTTCACGCGGCTCGGAGTCGGGGGGATCTTCTTGCATCGACTCGACCGGCTCGGGAGCCGTCTCGCTCGGCGGCATCGTTTCCGGCGGGGTTTCCGGCTCCGGCTGCTCATCCTCGGGCATTTCGCTCTCTGCTGCGCGTTCCGCATCGCTGTCTTCAGGCTCGGGCTCGACCTCTTCGAGCGGCGGTATCTCTTCGGGCTCCGACTCTTCCCCTCCCCCCGCCGACGGGGGTGCTTTGATGGGGTCTTCCGGCCCGGTGGGTCGGGTCGGCTTGGTGTCGCCGTCACCTACGGAGGGAAAAGCGAAAGGATCTTCGACGACCGGCTCATCCTCGGCTTGGGCTCCCTCCGGCACGTCTCGAGGCGCTTCGACATCGGGGGGCGGTTCGGGCGGGGGTTCGGGTGGGGGCTCAGCTTCGAAATCCAATTCGATTTCGATTTCCTCGGGTTCCTCCTCGGCGGAGGACTCCCAGATCGTGGCCACCGAAATCACCGCCACGATGAGCAGGTGAAGGAGCAAGGCGACGAGGCCGGCGATACCGTATCGAACCCACGGAGAGTCGGATTGCCGTCGGTGCTCTTCGACCCTTCTCATGCGCCCGACCTCAGGCACTCAGCGACGAGATCATGGTATCTGCTGCGCAGCCTCTGCATGGGCGCATCTTCTCGATCCTCAGGATGTACGCGATTGCTCAGAAGCACGGCCACGGATCTCTCTTCCGGCGAGAGCCAAATCGACGTGCCCGTAAAGCCGACGTGCCCGCAACTCTGCGGCCCGAATGCTCCGGCCGGTGCACTAGGATCCGCGCCCGAGACGAGACCGAAGGTGCGGAGTTCGAGATCGTCGCGGTCCGCGCTCGGGCTCGCCGAATGCAGCATCCGACGCGACTCATCGGTCAGCCAATCTCCGTGCAGGAGCATCGCCGAGGCCACCCGGAACACGGCCGATGCCGTCCCGAAAAGTCCGGCATTTCCCGCTGCACCCCCAAGAAAGTCCGCGTTCCCGTCGTGCACCGTACCCAGAAAGGGCGGGCGCCTCTCAAAAGCGCATCCCGCAAGTTTCGCCTCAGCCCGACGTCCCGCTTCAGTGGGAGCGACACCATCGAGACGATCCGCAGCGACCGGGCCGAAGTCCAGCGCCTTCTCATCCACCCCGAGCGGCCGGCGGAGTTCGCGATGGAGCAAGGTGCGCAAACCGCGGCCGGTGACGCGCTCGAGCAGTACTCCGACGACGATCGGCCCGAGACAGGAATACTCGCTTCTTCGTGCGGCATTTTCGCCGCGCGTCAAACGATCGAGACGCGAACGCGCGATGGCTTCGATCACCGATCCGGGACAGGCCGCTTCACGATAGAGCGGCAACCATGCCGGAAAGCCCGCTCGATGCGTCATCATCTCGCGGATGCTCGGAGCCGCCACCTCCGAGGTGGGCCACTCTTGGAGCCACGCATCGACGGGTGTATCGAGATCGAGAACACCTCGTTCGACCAAGCGCAGGACGATCGGTGCCGTAAAGAGCGCCTTGGTCAGGCTGGCGAGGTCGTAGAGACCGTCTTCTCGTGCGGAGCGCTTTCGGGGCTCGAGCGCCGCGCACCCCACGGCTCCGGCATAGCGAGGATGATGCGCCGCCGGCCCGAAGGCATAGGTCGCTCCCGGCCAATCGCCGGCATCGACATGGCGAAGGAGAAAACCCTCTACCCCCCGATGCCGGCGCGAGGGCGTGCTGCTGCAAGACGATTTCATCACGCCCATGATTCCCGCACTTCCACCGACCGGCAACGACGACGCCTACGAACGCGCGCGGGTTTCGGCCTCGGCAGCGATCAGATCGCGAATGCGCAGCGCGAGTTCTAGTGCCGCATAGCCGTCTTCGCCGGAGCAAGGCGGAGCCGACCCTCCGGCCACGGCGTCCCGGAAGGCGCTCAATTCCCGAGCTAGCGGTTCCTCGCGGGCAACGTCCACCGACTCGTTGACGATATTGGGCATGCGGCCCTCTTCGCGAACGAGGCGGAAAGTATTGAGCAGACCATGGCCGGTATCGCAGGAAAAATAGGCTCCCGGCTCGAAGACACGGATGCGGCGCACACGCTCGTTGCTGATACGACTCGCCGTAAGGTTGGCTGCTGCACCATTTCCGAATCGGATGCGCACGGAGGCGATGTCGACCTTCTCCGTCAACGCTGCAGCACCACTGGCATCGAGAAACTTGATCTCCTGCGGACCGAGAATCGCGCGACAGAGATCGATATCGTGAATCATCAGGTCCAAGATCACATCGACGTCGAGACTACGAGGAACGAAAGGCGCCAAGCGGTGGATCTCGAGATAGCCGGGTCGACCGACCCTTTCGCACAGTTCGGCGATCGCCGGATGAAAGCGCTCGGTATGACCGACCATCAGAGGCACCCCCCGCCGCGCGGCCGTGTCGATCAGATGTCGCGCCGATGCCAACGAGTCGGTGATCGGTTTTTCGACGAGCACCGGCACGTCCGCATCGAGAAGGACCGAGGCGACCTCCTCGTGGTGAATCGTCGGCGTCGCCACCGAGGCGAGATCGATCTCGCCCGCGAGGGTTTTCACGTCGGGAAAGACCTCGGCACCGTGCTCGGTCGCGATCGCCGCCGCACGCTCTGCATCCGTGTCGACGACACCGACTAGCCGAACTCCTTCAAGAGACGCATAGAGGCGTGCATGATGTCGCCCGAGATGGCCTACGCCGACGACACCGGCGCGCAGCGAAGAAGCGTTCATTCACACCTCCCCTTTACGGATTCTGCGCTAGGCGCAGGGGCGCGACGCCGCGCGTCGATGTTCGCACGAAGTCGGCGAGTTCAGAAACCTCGGTAATATGTCCCCACCGTTCATCGATCTCGACGAGAGCATCTTCCCGCTTTCTGTCCGACCGGAAAAGAAGCCGACAAGCATGGTCGAGCGCCTTGATCGTATCCATCGAAACCCCCGAACGTCGTAGCCCCACACGATTCGGGCCGAAACAG
>JALUUK010000735.1 GCA_027021395.1 Acidobacteriota bacterium | reverse complement strand
GACGGTCAAGAAGGAGCGCAAGAGCTTGATCGCGGCTTTGATCTCTTTGAGGTCTTTGTCCCAGCCGAGTTCCGCGAACTGCCAAAGCACCTTTTCCGTGCAGCGGTCGGCTTTCTTGGACTCGGGGGCGTGAATCTTTCCGCCCCAAGACCCATCCTGCCGCTGATAGCGCAGCTCCTTCTTGGCCGGCGCCCAGGCCATGACCTCATCGCGCACCTTCGCCACGTTGGGATCGGCATCGGTCAGCGAATGGAGTTCGGTCAACACTCGATAACGGATCGGTGCGCAAGCGTTGACGACGAGCCATTCGCTCGGATCGGCGCGGGTCGGGGACTTCCAATCAGCCATCAGGCTACCTCCGAACTTCGAACATGAACGAAGAATCAGCCGCAGCGGCGTGCGGTCGGCGCAGAAGAACGCCGTTCTTCGATGAGTTGAATGAATTCTTCGAAGAGTCCCCAGGCATCATGCGGGCCGGGAGCCGCTTCGGGGTGGAACTGAACGGAAAAGAGCGGTATTTCGAGATGCCTCAAACCTTCCAACGTCCCGTCGTAAAGGCTGACGTGGCTCGTCTCCACAGCGGCCGGCAACCCTTCCGGATCGACGGCATAGCCGTGGTTTTGCGAAGTGATCCATACGCGGCCGCTGCGCTCGTCGCGCACCGGGTGGTTCGTTCCCCGATGCCCGAACTTCAGTTTGTAGGTCGAAGCGCCGAGCGCTCGCGCGATGAGTTGATGCCCCAAGCAGATACCGAAGATCGGCACCTTCCCCAAGAGTTCCCTCACCACGGCCACGATGTCGTCGCAGATCGCCGGATCGCCCGGACCGTTGGAAAGAAACACCCCGTCCGGGTCGAGCGCCAGCACCTCTTCGGCCCGCGTTCGCGCCGGAACGAGCGTCAGCCGAGCACCGGTCGCCCGCAGACATCGCAAGATATTGTGCTTGATGCCGAAATCCATGGCGACGATATGGTAGGCGGATGCGCGGGGAACCATCGCACTTGCCTGCAGCGGCCCAAGGCTTTCATCCCAGGCTCGAGCTTCCCGGCAGGTCACTTGGCCGACGAGATCCTGTTCTTCGAGGCGTGGAGCTTTTCGAGCTTTGGCCACGGCCTCTTCGGCCGTGATTCCCTGCGTGCTCAAACAGCCTCGCAGCACGCCGCCCGAGCGCAGGTGGCGCGTCAACGCCCGCGTGTCGATCTGGTCGATTCCGACCACGCCGTGGGTCTTGAGATACTGGTGAAGGTCGGCCTCCGCACGCCAAGACGATGAGATGCGCGCACGCTCTCGGATGATCAGGCCGCTCGCCTGGGGTCGCTCCGACTCGATATCCACCGGGTTGATCCCGGTATTTCCGACATGAGGAACCGTCAGAGTCACCAGTTGGCCGCGGTAGGAGGGGTCGGTCAGGATCTCCTGATACCCGGTCATGCCGGTGTTGAATACGACCTCTCCGAGGACTTCCCCGGCGCTGCCTAGACGACGACCCCGGAAGACGCGGCCGTCTTCCAACGCAAGAATGGCTTCCATCAGGAACTCCCTCAGCGGGCAGAAAAAGACGATGATCTCCGGTCGTCACTCGCTGGCGCCGGATTCTAGCGGAAGTCACCACGATCAGGCAAGATCCGCGCTCACTTCGACGGCAAATTCGTTGACACCCCGGGGGGGCGCTGCTAGGATCCGCCTCGCTTCGGATCGCCCTGCGCGGTCCGGTGGACTGCTCCCTTCGATGCGACGAGATGGCTTGCTCATGCGCTCGCACGCCGGGGGCTGGTGTATTTTGGTGGCTCGTAGGCGCGTAGCTCAGTGGTAGAGCACTATCTTGACATGGTAGTGGTCGGCGGTTCGAGACCGCCCGCGCCTACCAACACGGCCCAGGCATTTCCCGCATCAGGAGCGCAGTGATCATGTCGGCCGAGTCCATTCGGGTCACCTTCCCCAGCGGAAAAACACTCGACGTCGAACGCGGAATTCCGGCGGTCGAGGCTGCGCGTGCCGGCGGACAGCCCGCGAAGAAAGCCATCGCCGCGCGCTGTGACGGGCGCTTGGTCGATCTGAACCATCCCCTCTCGGCAGACTGCCATCTTTCGCTCGTTCAAGAAAGGGATCCGGAGGCGATCGAGATCTTCCGGCATTCGACCAGTCACGTCATGGCTCAGGCCGTGCAAGAACTCTTCCCCGAGACCAAGATCGCGCAGGGTCCCGCCACCGACGACGGTTTCTACTACGATTTCCGCCGTGAGCAGCCCTTTACGGATGCCGACCTATCGAAGATCGAAGAGCGCATGCGAGAGATCGTTGCGCGGGCGCTGCCCATCGAGCGGCACGAAGTGCCCCGCGATCGAGCGCTCGAAATCTTCGAAGGCGAGGGCGAACCTTATAAGGTGCATTTCGTGCGCGAAAAGAGCGGCCCGATCGCTTCCTACTACCAGCAAGGCGAATTCCGCGATTTCTGCCTCGGCCCGCACCTGCCGAGCACGGCGCATATCGGCGCCTTCAAGCTTCTTCAGGTTGCGGCGGCGTATTGGCTCGGCTCGGAGAAGAACGAGACGCTATGGCGGATCTACGGCACGGCCTACCCGAAGAAAAAAGACCTCGATGCGCACCTTCAGCGCCTCGAAGAGGCGAAGAAGCGGGATCATCGCCGACTCGGTAAAGACCTCGACCTCTTCTCGCTGCACGAAAACGTCGGTGGCGGACTCGTCTTCTGGCATCCGAAGGGCGCGACGGTGCGCCACGAACTCGAGACGATGCTGCGCGAGCAATTGAATCGGCGAAACTACGTCTTCGTTCTCTCGCCGCACGTCGCCCGCGATACGCTCTTTAGAACCTCGGGCCACTACGACTTCTATCGCGAAAACATGTACACGCTAGACATCGACGAAGAGGAATTCGTCATCAAGCCGATGAACTGCCCGGGCCACACGCAGATCTACAAGACGGGGCTCAAGTCCTACCGCGATCTTCCCGTGCGCATGGCCGAGTTCGGTACGGTCTACCGCTACGAACGCTCCGGCACGATGCACGGCCTGTTTCGCGTGCGTGGATTCACCCAAGACGATGCCCACATCTTCTGCCGTCCGGATCAACTGCTCGACGAGATCGACGACTGCCTCGGCCTCGTGCAGGAAGTTTTCTCCTTCTTCGGTTTCGAGCAGGTTCGCTACGAACTGTCCGTTCGCGACTCCACCGACCGCGGCAAATACGCCGGCAGCGACGAGGAGTGGGAAGCCTCCGAGAATGCGCTGGTCGCCGCGCTGGAAAAGCGCGGCCTCGCATACGAACGCTACGAGGGCGAAGCCGTCTTTTACGGACCGAAGATCGACGTCAAGGTGGTCGATGCCATCGGTCGGCCGTGGCAGCTTTCGACGATACAGTTCGACTTCAATCTCCCCGAGCGTTTCGAGCTTTCCTATGTGGATCAAGACGGCACGCACAAGCCGCCCTATATGGTGCATCGCGCCATTTTCGGCTCGTTCGAGCGTTTCTTCGGGATTCTGATCGAGCATTTCGCCGGGGCATTCCCCGTCTGGCTCGCTCCGGTGCAGGCCCGGATCCTGCCCGTCTCGGAGAAGGTCTTGGCCTATGCCGAAGAAGTCGAATCCCGGCTGCGCAAGGCCGGTTTGCGAAGCGAGCTCGACCGGCGCAGCGACAAGGTCGGGGCGAAAATCCGCGATGCCGAGTTGCAAAAAATTCCATATATGCTCATTGTGGGACCGCGAGAAGCGGAGTCCGGCAGCGTTTCCCTGCGCATTCACCAGCGGGGTGACGAGGGGAGCCTCTCCGTCGAGGACTTCATCGAACGCGCTCGGACGGCCATGGCGACGCGAGCGCTCGAAGCCTGAGAGCCTCGCGCAATAAGGAACGGACGATTTCCGAAACGATTTCGAGAGAAGATTTCGAAGAATATTTCCAGGAAAACACAGAAAACGCGAGCCTTAGAGGAAAACCGATGCCCAAGCTCAAAACCCATCGCGGCGCAGCCAAGAGATTCAGCCTCACGGCCAAAGGAAAGGTCAAACGCGGCAAAGCCTACCGCAGCCACATCTTGACCAAGAAAAGCCCGAAGCGGAAGAGAAATCTCGATATCGACACCTATGCCTCGCCGGCCGATGCGCCGGTGATCAAGATGATGCTGCCCTACGGGCGCTAACCCACGACGTCGAGCACGTCCTCTATTTCGAATGAACGTCGCCGCGACCGGGGATTCGCCCGTCCGGTCCGGGACCGTTCCGGAGGTGAAACATGTCAAGAGTCAAACGGGGCAACAATCGGCGCATGCGCCGCAAGAAAGTCCTCGCCCGCGCGAAGGGGTATTTCCTTTCCAAGCGCAACTGCTATCGCATCGCCAAGATTCAGGTGGATCGCTCGCTGCTCTTTGCCTATCGGGATCGGCGGCAGCGCAAGCGGCAGATGCGTCGCCTTTGGATCACGCGCATCGGTGCCGCCGCGCGCATGAACGGCCTCTCCTACAGTCGTCTGATGGACGGACTGAACAAGGGGAACGTGGCGATCGACCGCAAGATGCTCGCAGACCTCGCCGTGCGTCATCCCGAGGCCTTCGCCCGCCTCGCGAGTCACGCTCAGGCCGCGTTGACTGCATCCGCCTCCGGATAGCCGGTCGTCCCGACATTGCCGTACGATTTCCGGATTGCCGTCGCCTCCGGCCTCGAGCCGGCGGCCGAGATCGAGCTGCGCCTTCTCGGGCATGAGGCGACGACCGTCGCGAAGGGCATGCTGCGTCTTTCGACGAGTCTCGAGCAGGGGGCGCGTCTCGCTCTGACCCTGCGCTCGGCGACGCGAGTCGTGCTCGAAACGGCGTCACGGCTGCCCCTGCAACGCGACGATCTTTTCGAGGCGATCGCCGCTCTCCCTTGGGAGGAGCATTTCGCGAACCCAACGACTTGGGCGGTGCGTGCCGGTGGGCGCAGCGACGCGCTTCGGCATACGACCTTTGCAGCGCGTTTCGTCAAAGACGCCGTCCGCCTTCGTTTCGAGCGGCTCGGCCGGCAAGCCCCTCCCGTCAATCCGCAGGACCCGCAGGTGCTGCTCGACCTTCGCCTCGGCCCGGACAGCGCGTCCGTGGGCATCGACCTTGGAGGAAAGAGCTTGCATCGACGCGGAAACGCGCGACGCGGCGAAGCTCCCTTGCGCGAGGATCTCGCCGCAGGACTCGCGCTGCTCGCCGGAGTCCGGCCGCTGCGCGCGGGAGGCACGCCCTGCAATCTGCTCGACCCCTTCTGCGGCAGCGGGACATTGATCGGCGAAGCGACCTGCCTGCAAATGGGCATCGCCCCGCGCCGCAATCCCCGCGAGATGTCGCTTGGGCACCTGCTTTCCTTTGCCGACATCCGCCTTTCGGCGCTCTGCCCGGCACCTCCCTCCCCCGACTCCCTACCGGCCTCGTGGCGTCTAGCGGCCGACGAGAATCCGCATGCGGTGGCCACGCTCGAACGGCTTTGCCGCAGGCTCGGGATCGAGGGGGCGATCAGCGCCCGCTCCGTCTCCTTGCAGGGCCTCGAGCCGCCGGCGAGCGCGGCTGGAATCATGTTGACCAACCCACCTTGGGGAAGGCGCATGAAGCCTGCCGCACTCGAGCACCTTTGGTTCGAGATCGGTCGTATGGCTCGCACCCACCTGAAGGGATGGCGCATCGCCGTGCTTTGCGGTGACAAGGCGCTCTCACGTCACCTCCATCTACGAGCCGAGCGACGCTGGCCGGTCCATGTCGGCGGCATCGATACGCGCTGGCTGCTCTACGAGATCCGCTAGGCCCCAAGCGGTCGTAGAAGCCCGCCGATCTCGCTCTTCCGGCGGAGCTTGGCCCGCCGCGCCTTGCTGCGATCAGGGCGTGTTCCGGTGAAGAAAGACGGGCCCGCCAAGCCGAGCGGGGCGCCGGGAAGCGCCTTCGCACTTTCGCTCGCAGCGGCTCTTGCGCTCGGACTCGGGTCGGCGTCGCCTCTCGCCGGCTGCGCGCAGCGTCTTTCTCGTTCGGGAGGCGGGCCTCGTCCGGAGGGTGCGCGCATGACATGGGTCAAACCGCGCACGATCCTGCGTCGAAACGGAGTACGCTTGGGGAGGGAGAAGACGATGGGCAAGCGAAAGATCGTGATCATGGGGGCCGCCGGTCGAGATTTTCACAATTTCAACTGCCTCGCCCGGAACCGCGACGATCTCGAAGTCGTCGCTTTTACGGCGACCCAGATCCCGGAAATCGACTCGCGGCGCTATCCGGCGGCGCTCGCCGGGCCCTGCTATCCCGACGGAATCCCCGTCTACGGTCAGGCGCAGCTCCCTCGCCTGATCATCGAAAACGCGGTCGACGAGGTCTGGTTTTCCTACTCGGACGTCTCTCATCAGGAGGTCATGGTGCTCGCGAGCCGTGTCACCGCTTGGGGTGCCCGCTTCGTGCTCTGCGACACCGCGGAAACGATGCTGAAATCGGAACGCCCCGTCATCGCCGTCACGGCTAGCCGAACCGGTGCGGGCAAGTCGCAAACCAGTCGCTTCATCGCCGATCGCCTGCGACGCTGCGCCAAACACGCCGTGGCCTTGCGCCACCCGATGCCCTACGGCGACCTGGAAAAACAAGCCTGCCAGCGCTTCGAAAGCCTCGACGATCTCGTGTCCCAAGAGTGCACCATCGGCGAACGAGAAGAACTCGAGCCCTACATCGATGAGGGCCTCGTCGTCTATGCGGGAGTGGATTGCGAACGGACGCTGCGCCAAGCCGAAGCGGAAGCCGATGTGATCCTTTGGGACGGTGGAAACAACGACACCCCTTTCGTGCGACCGGATCTGCATCTGCTGGTCGTCGATCCCCACCGCGCGGGACACGAGACGACCTACTTTCCCGGATTCACCAATCTCCTTTTGGCCAATGCGATCATC
>JALUUK010000734.1 GCA_027021395.1 Acidobacteriota bacterium | reverse complement strand
GGATCGCCGGCGAGAGCATCGTCATGGCGACAATCGCCTTGAAGACACTTGCCTTGTAGGTCAATTTCTTGGAGGCCGTTTTCTTGGAGACATACATCTTGGAGACATTCATTCTGGAGGCGATCACCTTGGCGAAGATCGTTCCTTGCATCGTAGGTCTCCCGCCTCTCACGCACCTCGTATGCTTCGCATGCCGCGTATGCCTCGTACACCACCGCCTCCTGCATCATGACCACCTCCTCGATGATTCGCGTTGAGTAAATCAACCTAACAGAGCATTGCCTGGACCGTTTCCTGAAACGTGTCCTGAAACGTTTCCTGGAATGCTTACTGGAATGTTTCCCTGTATACCCACCATGAGCTACGAACCTCCCCTCAATCCGGACAATTGTACCATTACAAGAGACACGCTGCCTGCCGAATCAGCTAAAAACCTGCGTTTGACATCAATAGATCGCGTTTTCGGGATTTTTCGAACGACGACGTTCGATCGAGAACCGGCGCCGATCAGGCACGTCTTGCAAACGCTGCTCGCAGCATGCCTCGAGCTTGCACTCGAGCCTGCAAATGAGCTCAGCGAAGTTGCTTCGCAGGCACTTCAGGAATTCGCACAAAGGGAACGCGAAAAGTGTCGGCGCCCGGACGACGGACCTGACCGTTGGCGGCGGCGCGCGCTTCGAAAAGTACGCGCCAACGAAGGGAGAGCAGCAGCGGAAATGTGATGCATCCACTCGAGAGACGGCGTCGACTCGGATTTCCGCTACAGTCCTAGTCGGGTCGCCACGTCTGCGTACTCCGGGTCCTCGGCGTAGAGCTTCTCGAGATCGCTGCGCGCCCGCCGGCGCCAACCGAGGTCTTCGTAGACCAGGACCCGTTCATACCTGAGCGTTCGAAGCACTTCCTCGGACCGACCCTTTTTCCGGCGCAAGGCGCCCGTCAAGGTCTCCCGCGCCGCGTCCAGAAGTCCTAGACCGCGCAGAGCCCTTGCCTTGTACAACAACAGCGCGGTGTGGACCGGCGTTTCGTTCTCGACATCAGCGGTCGACTTTATGATCTTTCGGAAGGCGTCATCGCCCGGACGAACATCTAGGAGCAGTTCCGCGAGAGAGAGCTTGACCACCACGTCGTCGGGTTCGAGCCGCTGAAGCCTCTCTAGGCAGGCGATCGCATCGTCCCGACGCTTCTGACGCTGGTAGACCTCCACTAGGCCCAGCAGTACGCCCCGAAGATCCGGGCCGACATGAGCGGATACCTCGTCTGTGATGGGAAGGCTCAGCATGGCGGAGATGCCGTACTTCGAGAAGTAGCGACCTAGGCCGCCGTGCTTTTCGGCGGCCGTCGATAGGTAGATCGCGGCTTTTATCAGCTGTTCCTTCTTGAGCGCCAAGAAACCCGCAAGGTACGCACCGTCGGCCAGATGAACCGCCTGCTCGAGGTGTTCAAACGCCATGTCCTCATTCCCTAGCACCAACTCCCGGCAACCATCCACCAGCGATTCCACGTCGTCCGGCGTGACGAGCCGCTTGAAAAAGCCCAGGGTCAGGCGATCTTCCGAGCGGACCGTAGGAACGGCTGGAGCACTCCTTCTTCCGCCGGTTCTCCCGCTCGGAAGCGTGGTCGTGTAGAAAAGACCCGTTCCCGGAATACCGACCGTCGCCCGTTTCCCTCGGGAGCCGACGGTGAACTTCGCACCTCGCGGTCCGAACGAGAGGGACCCACCCGACTTGCTCAGATTCAGGGTGACCCCCGGCGCAATCCTTACTCTTCTCCAGAAGCGAAAGCCCATGAATCATCTCCCGACCCGGTATCACGGGTCTCAATGATATCTCGATGATCTGGGAACGCGGACGAGAAGTGGTACCGGATGCAAGTTTTCACGACACATGAGGCAAAGAAGAAGATTGCCGTCAGGGGCGATCGGTGGAGATGGCTCCTGGAGAGGGACTCGAACCCCCGACCCGGTGATTAACAGTCACCTGCTCTACCAACTGAGCTATCCAGGAACTTGGAGCAAGGCGGAAGAATAGGGTCCTGCCTTGGGGGTGTCAAATCTGCGTCTCGAGGGGTCCGACGATGTCGGATGGGGTGCAAAAAGAAGAGACGCCGCGCGGTTGGCGCGGCGTCTCGGATAGCATCGAGGAGGATGAAAGAAGGATTCGGCCCTCACCCGGGGTGTGCGGTCGGCAGGGGGGGAGTGCGCCGACGGTTTTTTTGGTTGGGGTGCAGAATCCCGGGGGAGTAGCCCCGATCCGGTCCTTGCTGATACCCTCCTCGATCTCCTTCGGCCTGCTAGGGCCCGATTTTTTCGTATATTCTTTTTGCTACTGCTCTTCTTGGTCCAGCTTTTTCAGCTTTGTCGCTCTACGGCTCATGGCCGACTCGAAGCGCGAAAGGCCCGGTTTCAGGGCGTTTCACCCTTCGAATTTTTCCATCAGGGAAAATCCTACGCGAGCTTGCGGAGCGAATCAACCGCCTACGTGCAGGTTTTTCTCTGCAAAACACAGTCTCGAAACAAGTCCGAAATCGGCCTAAAAATCGGTCTGCTCGTCGCTCGAGCCTGGGTGCGAATCTCTGTCGCCACCTCAGGCTCGAGGACGGGCTCGCCTGGGCAAATCCCCGACACGGATAACCTGGGTTCTGCCGTCCCCATTTGTCCACTGGAATTTGAACTTTTTTGTTTCGCGTCAATCACAAGAGGCTATGCGGTCGAAGGCGCGGGCGCCTCACTCGGATGTTCCTTCGGACTCGGCCGCTTTGCGGGCGTAGTCGCCAAGCCAGCCGACCGCACGCGCGAGCGCTTGGCCGCGATGCGAAACGTGATTTTTTTCCGCCGGAGTCATCGCGGCGAAGGTCATGTCCATCGGCGGGTAGTAGAAAATCGGGTCGTAACCGAAGCCGGCCGATCCGTCGGGTTCGAAGGCGATGCGACCTTTGACTCGGCCGCTGAAACATGCGAGCACCTCTCCGTGACGAGCAATGGCGATCGAACAAGAAAAGCGCGCCGTGCGCCGATCCCAAACGACGTCCGACATCTTGCGCAGGATCAGCCGCACGCGGTCGGCATCGGTTGCCGTCGGTCCACCGACGCGCGCCGAGCGCAAACCCGGCTCACCATCGAGCGCGTCGATTTCCAAACCGCTGTCGTCGGCGATGACCAACGAGTCGAGGCGGCGACTGTAGTGGATGGCCTTCTTTCGCGCATTGGCCTCGAAGGTGCGGCCGTCTTCCACCGGAGCACCGAGTTCGCGAATGATATCGGAATCGTGCACATGAAACGGAAGGTCGGCTAGCAGCTCTCGCAATTCCTCCGCCTTGCCGGGATTCGTGCTGGCGATCACCAAGGGAATCCCCTCCGGGGGCGGATCATTCACCGGGGGCGGCTTCGCCTCCCGGCGGGATTTCGCCTTGTGCCGAGATCCTCCGGCGGAACGCTGCGGCTCGCGACGGGCTTTGCCTCCACCGCGACCTCCCCTCGAACCTGAAGAACCTGAAGCGCGCATGACGGTCACCCGGCCCGGAGAATTCGCGAAAGCCGGTCACCGAGGATCTCTCGCTGCGTCTCACCGAGGCGATCGAGCGCAACGTCTGCGAGATCGAGCATCGCGTTGAGGCTCTCTCGAGAAAACGGCTGTTCTTCAGCGGTGCCTTGAATCTCGACGTACTTGCCGCCGCCGAAGCGAACGACATTCAAGTCGACCTCGGCCGAGGCATCTTCTTCGTATTCCAAATCGAGTAGGATCTCTCCGGCCACGACCCCTACCGACAACGCGGCGATGGTATCGAGCAAGGCGAAACCCCGAAAGGGGCGCTTTTCGTTCATTCCCGCCAGCGCGGCGGCGAGCGCGACGAAGCCGCCGGTGATGGCAGCGCATCGCGTGCCTCCGTCGGCTTGCAGCACGTCGCAGTCGATCCAGATCGTGCGTTCACCGATCACTCGGCGATCGACGACGCCGCGCAAACAACGGCCGATCAGGCGCTGAATCTCGAGCGTGCGCCCCGACGGACGGCTTCCCGCCCGCTCTCGCGGAACGCGATCGTGCGTCGCACGCGGAAGCATCCCGTACTCCGCCGTCACCCATCCCTCACCACGACCGACCATGAAGCCGGGCACGCGATCTTCGACGCTCGCCGTACAAAGAACCCTCGTCTCTCCCATCTGAATGAGGCAGGATCCTTCGGCATGGCGGTTGACGTCCATTTCGAAGGTCACGGGACGCATTTCATCCGGATCTCTGCCGGTGCTTCTGACGCTCACGAATTCGGCTCCTCGTTGCTGATGGTCTTTTTTGCACATGCTCCCGACCCGGGGCACCGGCTCGCGAAACCCTTCACACAGTCTGCCCTAGGATTCACTGCGGCGGTAGGCCGCGCGGCGCTGATCAAACGAGATCCACGGTCTCCAGCGAAGAAAGCGATTCTCCGAGAAAATGAGCCGCGACGGGAACGAAGGCCCCGCCCATATCGGTGACGACGAAACGGTCGGTGCCATCGCCCCCCGCCCCGCCGGGGCTGACCTCTTCCACCAGCGCGGCCGCACGAGCGACGGCGTCCGCCGAATCGACCAAGGTGACGGCATCGCCCATCACCTCCGAAATCACCGGCACCAGCAGCGGGTAGTGTGTGCAACCCAAGACCAGCGTATCGATCTCCGCCTCGATCAGTGTCTTCAAGTAGCGGCGAGCCACCCATACCGGCACATCGCCCGTGATCCACCCTTCTTCGGCCAGCGGCACGAAGAGCGGACAAGCCACCGAATGAACCGACACGTCCGAACGGGACGAGCGCAAGCGCCTCCCATAGGCATCCGAACGAATCGTCGCCGGCGTTCCGATGACACCGATGCGGCGCGTGCGACTCGCCGCGAGCGCCGCCTCCACGCCGGGCTCGACCACGCCGAGCACCGGACCGGGAAAACAACGCTCGAAGACGTCGAGCGCCACGGCCGAGGCCGTGTTGCAGGCCACGATCAGGCCGTCCACTCCAGCGTCGCGCATGAAGGCCGCCGCCTGTTCGGCGTAGCCGCGAACGGTATCCACCGAGCGGATTCCGTAGGGAACCCGGGCCGTATCTCCGAGATAAACCAACGGAACCCCGGGTCGCTGCCGCCGCAGTGCGCGCACGACGGTCAAGCCGCCGACTCCGGAATCGAAAACACCCCATCTCATGGCAATGGCCTCTCGGTCCTTTGCATCGGCATCGCGCGCTCTCGCGCCCTCATTCCGCGCATTCCTAGAATACGTGGTCTTCCAGAACTTCGTCGTCCGCAGCCGATCCGCCGGAAACGCCCGGCGGCGTATCGACCTCGACGACTTCCCATTCTCGACCGGTATAGGTCCGTCGCAAGTCGAGATGTCCGGCGAGCGTTCTTCGCGGCGCTCCATCCACCAACACGCCGACACGGGCGACCTCGTCGAATTCCGTCACCAGGGAAAGAGCCAGCGCGGCGATGAGGGACTGTTCTTCATCCGAACCGACGATCTTGTCGACCGTCGATCCGTCGAGATCGATCCAGGCCACACCACGCGGGTCGACATAGACTTCGCGGCAGGCGATACCCTCGGAAGTGGGGGGCACCGCCCCGACATCGTTGGGCACGCCGGCCAAGACGTGGTCGACGACCTGTCGCAGCCGATCTTCGATCGCTTTGAAATAGACGATCTCTGCGGAAACGGGTACGAGCGCAATGGAATCGTAGGGTCCGCGCTGGTAGACCTGCACTTCGACTCTCTGCACACGCGAACGCGGCGGAGCGGGGGGAGGGGCGGCGCCGGGGCGCAGGTGCAAAGGCACGGCATCGGCAGGACGGCCCGCCGCCTGCTCGTTCTCGTCGGCCGTAAAGAAAGATGCGACGAGGAAGAGCAATATCCCAGCGGCCACGCTGCCGGCGGCAAGCCCCCAATAGACGGCGCGACGAGGCGTCATGGTGCGATCGCTGCCGGCGGGTCCCCGGCCTGCTCGACCTTGTCTCGATAACGCACGATCGCCGACGACAAGACCGACGCGATGCGGCGTTGATAGGCGCGTGATACCAGCAGCTTTTCTTCGAGCGGATTCGTCATGAAACCGACTTCGATCAACACCGATGGGCAAGTCGAACCCACGAGCACGCGAAAGGGCGCCTGTCGCACGCCGCGGTCGGGAATGTCGAGTTCGGCCTCGAGCGCGGTTTGGATCTCCTCGGCAAGTGCGTAGCTTTCGTTGAGATATTGCGCCTGCGCCAGATCCCAAAGAATCAAAGGCAGATCCTCACCATCGTCGCCGCCGGGCGAGGCTCCCGAAGCTTGGTTTTCGAGCGCCGCCACCGTACGCGCTTCGTCGTCGGTGGCATCGCGAGAGAGGATGTAGGTTTCGGCGCCGCGCGCACGCGAAAAACGCGAAGCATTGGCATGCAGCGAAATGAAGAGATCCGCGCGATGCTGATTGGCCAATGCCGCGCGATCGTCGAGCGAGAGTTCCACGTCGCCGTTGCGGGTCAAAATCACTTCCAATCCCGACGCACGCAGACGCGCAGCCAAGTGCCGCGCAATCGCCAAGACGACGTCTTTCTCTTTGGCTCCCGCAGGCCCGACGGCTCCGTCTTCGATGCCTCCGTGTCCGGGATCGATCACCACCCGGCGCACGAGAGCCGAGCGGGCTGCGCGCGGCGCGGCCGACTCGTCGGCGGCGGTGCCCGGACGCAAGGTCACACGCGGATGTTCCGGCTTCCCCTCCGGCGACTTGCCGCCGACGGTAAAACGCAATTCGACACGCGGCGGATGCCTCACTTCGTCGGCCGTCACGCCGCCGAGCTTGGAACCGGGCGAGATCAGCAAATCGAAGCCGTCCTCCTGCACCAGCAGCGCCAACGATTCCACGACTTCCGATCCGAGCCGACGATCGCTCCAAGGCAAGGCCAGCGCTCCGACT
>JALUUK010000733.1 GCA_027021395.1 Acidobacteriota bacterium | reverse complement strand
GGTCTATGGGAACTCCGATGGGAATGTCTTCCGGCGACTGACGATCGACGGGATGATTCGCCTCGACGATGGAACGCCGACATGCGGGCATCGATCGCGCGAGGGCATTCTCATCGACGGCGGCGCAGCCTGCGAAGGCGGATCCGGGAGCATTGCCGACGGCAACACGATCGAAGACAGCACGATATCGGATGTGACACGCGGGCTGAGGCTTCGCCTTGCCGGGGCGACGCAGGTGCTTCGGAACGACTTCACCATCGGCACCAGCCCGGCGTGGGACGGCGGAACCTATGCCGCCGGCATTCGCATCGATCTCGCGAACGATACGACGATCGCGCAAAACGACATCCGTGGAGACTTGGTCGACGGCATTTCCGTCGCGGGGCGCGACGGGGCATCCTGCATCACCGAGATGACCGACAGCGTGGGTGTCGACATCGACGACAACGTCTTGCGCAGCGCGACGGGACACGGGGTGATCATCGAAAGTCCCGCCGGAGCGGTAGGACAGGCGCAGAACGTCTCACTGCGATGCAACGATATCTCGGCGAATTCCTACGGCGTGCGGGTCGAGCACGTCAATCCGCTCTCTCCGCAAAGCCGCATGACCTTGAACGCAGTGAGCGGAAACGATACCGGGTTGCGCAGCATCGATTCCACGACCTTCTCTGCGATCGACAACTACTGGGGCGCCGCCGACGGGCCGAGCGGCTCCGGGCCGGGGTCGGGGGACAGCGTCTTCGGGCCCGTGACCTTCTCGCCCTTCTTGAGCAACTCTCCGCGCATCGATTCGGACTCCGACGGCTGGACGGAATGCGAGAACGACTGCGACGATGGGAATCCGGATGTCTACGAGGGGGCGCCCGAAATCTGCGACGAAGTCGACAACGATTGCGACGGCACGATCGACGAAGGGCTGCCGCTGACGACTTGGTATCGCGATGCCGACGGTGACGGTTTCGGCGACGCGACACAGACCACGGAAACCTGCGCCGACACTCCTCCGGCAGGCTATGTCGCCGACAACACCGATTGCGACGATACACGTGGGGACGCCTACCCCGGTGGAACGGAAGTCGCCTGCGATGGAATCGATCAGGACTGCGCGAACGGTGACTCGACGCCCGACGGCGACGGCGACGGTTATGACATCTGCGGAGCTGCGGATGCCAACAACCCCGACGGTCTCGCGGCGGACTGCAACGACGCCGCCGACCAGATCAATCCCGGAGCGACCGAGATCGACTGTGATGGTACGGATCAGGATTGTTCCGGAGCGGACAGCACGCCTGACGGCGATGCAGACGGCGCGGACATCTGCGACTCGAGCAGCGCCAACAATCCCGACGGCCTCGCCGCGGACTGCGACGATGCCGACGACCGGCGCGCACCCCACCTCAACGAGATCTGCGACTCGATCGACAACGACTGCAACGAAATCGTCGACGACGGTCTTCCGGTGAATACTTGGTTCAGGGACGCCGACGGCGACGGTTACGGCGACGATGCAAACACTCTGGATTCTTGCGAGAGCGTGCCTCCAGCGGGATACGTTGCCGGGGGAGGGGATTGCCGCGACGACGATGCGGCGATCCGTCCGGGAGCGATCGAATCCTGCTATGACGGAGTCGACAACGACTGCGACGGCTCGAGCGATGCCGCAGACGATGCCTGTCGGCAACGCACGCCCGACGGCCTACGCTTTACCGCCGGCTTCAAGAACAGGTTGACATGGAATGCGGCCGTCGCGGCTGATGCCTATGCCGTCTATCGGGGGACGATTCCGCGGCAGGGTTTTGGAAACTACGATCACGTCTGCGCGGGGAGCGAGATCGCCGGGCAGACGGCGAATGTCGACGCTCTTCCCCAGCCGGCCGAGGCTTTCTACTACTTGGTCTCCGGCCTCGAGATTGCGCCCGGCAGCAGCGGTTCGATCACTCCCGGGCTTCTCGGTTCGGATTCGAATGACGTTTCGCGACCGGATGGAGCGCAGATCAACTGCGGGGCGCGGGTCTACGTCGATCCGGATGCGGTAGGCGCGGGGAGTGGGCTTTCGTGGGCGGATGCATACACCACCGTCAGCGCTTCGCTGCAGCACGGGAAAGGTGCCGGTCGCGGCCTCGAAATCTGGATGCGGGGAACGCTGCAGGAATCCGGAGTCGCGGTCAGCGGTTCACAGCGAACGGGTGTGCGGATTCTCGGCGGCTTCGGCGGGACGGAAACCGAGGCGTGGCAACGCGATCCCACGCTCAACCCCACCGTATGGCGCGGAGGCGGGAGCGCAACGATCCTGAGCATCAGCGACGCGAGCGTCGAAGTCAACGGCCTGAGAATGGAAAACGCAGATACGAGTATTTCGGCTGCTCAGAACGGCTCCCTTCTTGCGGTGGTCGATACGGACTTCGGCGCGAGCAACGCCTATGCCGTCGACTTGAGCGTGGACGGCAGTGCGGGCGCCGCGCTGTCGCTTCTCGACGCGTCCTTCGATGCCTCGGGGCAGGGCGGCTTGCGTGCGGTCGTCCGCGCGGGGACGTTGAGCGGCGCGGTGCGCCGCTCGACCTTCGACGGCGGAAGTGATGCGGCGTTGCGCCTCGTTGCACGAGGCGAAGTCGCTCCTGCCGTCGTCGCCGTCGAGCTGACGCGAAACACCATCAGCGGCGGCACGATCGGCATCGCGCTCGTTGCAGAAGTTTCCGATACGACGCATTCGGCCGAGCAACGCGCGGCGCTCCATTCGAATATCGTCTACGGTACGACCTCCCATGCCGTGCTGGTCGATGCCGTCGGTGATTTCTCGACGGTCAGCGCGCCGGTGGATGTCTTCGCCATGCCGACGCTCGTCGGCAACACCTTCGATGGAGCGGGCGGTTCGGGTTTGCTGTGCCGCGCGACACGAACGGATACGAGCGGCGCTGCGGCCTCGCACGCGGTGCAGGCGAAACCGGCCTTGTGGGACAATCTCTTGACGAATCACGCGCTTTACGGGGTAGAAGAGAGCACGGATGATCCCGGCACCTCTCTCGTTTCCGACCCGACGCTCGTCGGCAATTTCTTCTTCGGAAACGGCAACCTCTATCGCAACGAAGGCACGTCGACCTTGAACGGCATCGCCGATCTCAACGCGCTCTCCGAAGCTTCGGAAAATCAACAGGTCGACCCGCTCTACCTCGACCGAACGACCGCCGACTTCCATCTTTCCGCGGGATCACCGGCGATCGACGCCGGCCACGCCGATCCGCCGAGCCAAGGGACTCGCGACATCGACGGAGAGCATCGCATTCGCGACGGAAACGCCGACGACACATCTCTCCCCGACGTCGGCGCCGACGAGCGCTGACTTTCGCCGACTTCACAGCAGCATCCGATTTTTCGGCGCAGGGGTGTATCCATTTCCCGTCGCCACGGCTAAAATGTCGAAGATGAGGGGTCGCGTTCGATCGATTTGCACTTTGTTTGTCGCTTTGTTGGGCTTCGCGAGTGCGCAGGCGGAATCGACGCCGTGGACATCGCTTCCGGCCGACCTTGCGTCATTGCTGTCGGCAAAGGCCGAGGCATATCGGGAGGCGGCGACGGGGTTTTCCTGCCGCAAGCAGATCCGCAAAGTGAAGTTCAGCGGCGGCACTGCGCGCAAGGGAAAGAAGCGGACCTACGACTATCTCTTCATCGAGAAAGAGTCCGGCAGGCAGCTCATCGCTCGTCACTTCAAGCCGGGCTCGAGGAGCGGAAACGGCCGAAAGTCCCGTCCGTCTTTACCGGAACCCTTGCTCTGGACGCAGCTCTTCGACAAGGCGACCGCATCGACTTTGAAGTACCGCATAGGGCAGCCGCTGCGCGAAGACGGACAACTCGTCCTGCCGATCGAGTGGCGTTCTTTTCTTCCTTTCGACAAGGGAAGAAACATCGGAGAATGGAGCGGTACGATCTTTCTGCAGCAGAGTTCCGGCAACCCCATCCGCCTCGAGGCCACGCCGAATTTCCAGTCGGAGCTGATTGAAGCTCAACGCGAGCGCTACAACCAAGCCATGCAGTTTTCGATCGTGCCGTTCTACTCGCGAAAACTCGCACCGTATCCAGATATGCGGGAAGTGAAAGTGCTCTTCGGCGATGTGCACGAAGGCCTCGCTTTTCCCGCACTGGTCACGTTGCGTATGTTTCGTAAGACCGGGCGGAAAGAGAACGATCGCAGGCTCTTGAAAGCCTACGAAATTCGCTACGACGCATACCGATTCTTCCGGACGCACTCTTCCGTCGTCGATGAGAAGCCGGTCCGTCCTCGACTGCATCCATGAATCGGCGATCGGCGTCGGGACTCGCGCATTTTCGCCGAAGGCGTCTAGTTGCAGAGCGCGGCGCTTCTTTCGTTTCCGTTGCTGTCGGTTCCGGGACTTCCTTCGCCGCCGGGGCAGGGGTTTTCGGCGCGTACGAGATAGAAGAAGGCCGTGCCGGGGCTAGGCTCGATCGCATCGACGCTCGTGGTGTCGCTCCCGTTGGTCTCGACGCAGTCGGCGGGGTCGAACGTGTTCGCTTGGTCGGAGCGCAGGGTGTCATAGACCAAGGCGCTTCCAGTGCCGCCGAGATCGCCGGGATCGGTCCAGCGAAGAGTCCGACCATCGCCGTCGAAGAGCAGGTTCGTTGCTTCGCCCGGAGCGGACCAGACCTCCGGGTCGTCGTCGTTACAGTCCCGGCCGCCGAGACCGCTTTCGCAGATGCCGTCGCCGTCCGTATCGTAGTCGGCGGCGGTGCCGGTGCAGGATACCGTCAGCGTCCATGAACGTTGGCTCAGCAGCAAGTTGCCGGGATCGCTGCGAACTCGGGGCGTCGTGTCCTGAACTTCCACGCGGACCGGATGGGCTCCGAGGTCGACGTCTTCACCTTCGATCACCAGAACATCTCCGGTTTCTCCGGGTATGACCGCATCATCGAGATACCAGCTTACGACCTGCTCGTAAGTGACGGGCGATACGCGGGTGATCGAGAAGGTCGCGCTGTCGACCTGCTGAATCTCGGGGTCGCTCGTTGGCGACGACTGATCGATGCCGTCGACCCGCGCATAGTAGTCGAGAATGTGGTTCTCTTCGCAAACGGCGCAGAGCGTGCGATGAAGTGAGCGCATTTCGCAATCGGACCAGGGACGATAGAGCCCCGATCCATAGCCGCCGCAGGTGGAGTAGGTCGAAATACCCTCATCTCCCAGCCAATACCACCACTTGGTCTCGTTCGCCGTCATCGATGCGGAGTCATGAATCGAGCAGTTGGGATTGGGGTTCTCGATGAAAGTCGGCCATGATCCGCTGCCGCCGTACTCGTCCGCCAGATCGGCGAAAGAATGCCCGAGTTCATGAAAAGCGATATCCGTCGCGCTCGAGTTCTTTCCCGCGTAGACGGAATAGGCACCGCCGCAGCCCCCGTATCGTGTCGTATTTCCCACGACGAGGATCTCGTCGGTCTCTGGAACGCAATCCGCCGCATCGAAAACCGGTGCGGACGGGCAATAGAGGCAGCGGGGTGTGCCTCCCCAGTTGAAGGCGCAGTCGAGCGCGGTGTCCTTGAAAATACCGTTGTCCGGCTCATCGACCCCCGTCTCGTTGGAGATCACGTCCACGCGATAGAAATTGATGAAGCCCCGGTATTCTGCGTAGGGCTGGCGGTCGAGCAGGTAGTCGATCGTGTTCTGCACGTCCAAGGCGTAAGAGTCGAGTTCCGTGTCGGTATAACCATCTCCGAGAAAGGTGATGTTCAAACGGTTGGCGGACGGCCCGCTATTGACGACGAGTTCGGAACTCCATCCGCCTGAGCAGGCATCCGAACCTCGTGTTCCGGCACCACGGCTCCCGCTGCGCGCGAGGTCGTTCTTCATCTCTACCGAGTCATAGGGCGTAAATTCGTCAAGGGCGACATCCAAGCGCAGGCGCTCTCGCTGATCGCTCATCATGACGCGATACGCGATTTTGGGATCGACCGGAATGTCCACCAAGAAGGATGCCCGCTCGAGTTGCACGACTTTTCCGGTGAGAAGCTCTCCGTCGCCTTGCGGGTCGATCCAATCCACATGCAGTCGGCGCGGGTCGGGGATGATTCGCGAGTCGAGCAAGCGTCCGCTCCGGTCGTAAGTCTCGACCGTCCACCCCACACCTTCCTGCGCGATGCGCCGCAACGCCGGATCTCGATGTTCCACCCGTCGCACCTCGACGGAATCGTTTTCGAAACGAAGCAGCAGGCGAAGGTGCCGCTCCGGTCCGGGAAGTGCGTTCCGGCCATCCGTCCCGATGGCGAATGCCAAGCTGCACGACAAGATCCAGCCCAAGCAAAGCCGAGCGGCCCATCGCTTCAAGCGAAATCCATCATGTTTCGAATGAAATCGGCCCATGCAAAACATGCTCATGCTCCTCTACCAGACCTTCGCGGCCCTCGCAGTGATCGAAGGAAGATACCAGCAAACGGCAGCGCTGGGGAAGCGAAGCTGCCCCAACGGATTCGTCGTTCCGCGCGCGGGTTTCTTGGTTGCAAGCGCGGACGAAGATGTCGGAAGGTTGGGAAAGGCGTTGAGAAATCTGAGTTCGGTTCCGGCCATTCATCTAGGGTCGGCGTATATCCCTAATGCACATCCTACGAAAGGGATACGAAAGCGAGCGGGAAAGTCGGGCTTTTCCCCGAAGGAATGTGAAATTCGCTGGATCTCGTCTCCACGCGTCATGAGGACGGACAGACGGACGGTTTTGTTCCCGTACCCGCATCCATCCCGAGATTCGAGGAGAAAGTCATGTCGAACGCCGCTTTACGCTCTTTGGGTCGTCTCATTCCATTCAAGACATTCAAGGCTCCGCGCGGCCTGCGCCGCGCCGCCAAGGTTTCGATCGCCGGAGCGATGCTCTTGCTGTTCTGCCCGGTGGTTTCGGCGGCACCACCGGAGGTTAG
>JALUUK010000732.1 GCA_027021395.1 Acidobacteriota bacterium | reverse complement strand
ACGGCGAGCGGTCACGAGACTTTGGTCATCGTGGACTTCGGATCGCAGGTGACCCAACTCATCGCGCGGGTCGTGCGGGAAAGCGGAGTCTACGCCGAGATCGTGCCGCCCGGCCGCGCGGTGGAAGCGATTCGCGGTGCGAGGGTGAAGGGTGTGATTCTTTCCGGTGGTCCGGCTTCGGTCTACGACGAGGACGCTCCCGACGTCGGCGAGGAACTCTTCGAAACGACGCTGCCGATCCTGGGAATCTGCTACGGCATGCAGATACTGGTGCGCCGGACCGGGGGCAAGATCGAGCCGGCCAAGGAGAGGGAATTCGGCCGCGCCCACCTGCTTCGTCAAGGCGCATCGCGCATTCTCGCGGCATGGCCGGAAGACAGCGTGGTATGGATGAGCCACGGCGACTCCGTTTTGGACTTACCGGAGGGAATGCGTGTGACGGCGCGCACCGACTCGGCGCCCTTCGCCGCCGTGGAAGACGGCGAACGCCGCCGTTTCGGCGTGCAGTTTCATCCAGAGGTCAGTCACACCGAGCACGGTCGTGCCTTGTTGAAAACCTTCGCGCTCGAAATCTGCGATTGTCGCGGGGATTGGAGCATGGAGGCCTACGCGAAAGAGGCGGTGGAAGAGATCCGTGTACAGGTCGGAGAGACCGAGAAAGTCGTTTGCGCGCTTTCCGGGGGAGTGGACTCCTCCGTGATGGCCATGCTCGTGCACCGCGCCATAGGAGGTCGCTTCGAGGCCGTCTTCGTCGACAACGGACTGCTGCGCAAGGATGAAGCGCGGGAAGTCGTCGAGATGTTCCAAGGCCGTTACCATCTTCCGGTGCGGGCCTACGATGGTCGCGCGCGCTTTTTGGAGGCGCTGTCCGGGGTGGACGATCCCGAGACGAAGCGAAAGAGGATCGGCCACGCATTCATCGAGATCTTCGACGAAGTGGCTCGCGAGATCGATGCCGAGTGGTTGGCCCAGGGAACGATCTACCCCGACCGCATCGAATCGACGTCGATCAGCGGTCCTTCCGCGGTGATCAAGACGCACCACAACGTCGGCGGGCTACCCGAACGTATGAAACTGCGCTTGATCGAACCGCTGCGCTGGCTATTCAAAGACGAAGTGCGCGCGCTCGGCGTGGCGCTCGGTCTTCCCGAGAGTTTCGTCGCACGGCATCCTTTTCCCGGTCCCGGTCTCGCCGTGCGTTGCCTCGGTGAAGTGACCGAAGAAAAACTTTCCATCTTGCGGGAAGCCGACGCGATCTTTCGAGAGGAACTCGCGAGAGAAGATCTTCTCTCACGCACTGCGCAGGCTTTCGCCGTCTTGCTGCCGGTCCGCTCCGTCGGCGTGATGGGCGACGGTCGCACCTATGAACGCGTCATCGCTTTGCGCTCGGTGGATACCGACGACTTCATGACGGCGGATTGGTCACGCTTTTCGCACGATTTTCTCGCCCGCACCGCCGGCCGCATCGTCGGCGAAGTGCGTGGAGTCAACCGCGTGGTCTACGACATCACCTCCAAGCCCCCCGGCACCATCGAGTGGGAGTGAGCGCGCACGATCCGCACGAGCCGGTGGTTGCGATCACAGGCGATTCATGACGCGCGTCGAACGATTTCACCAAAGAGCAAGGCACTACGCTCTCGAGGTCGAAGATCCCTGCTCAGACGGGGCATTCAAACGAGCATGGTTGCGAAATTCCGCCGTTTCGCGTTGAGTCGACCTGGAATTCCGCTGCGCATCCGGCTCGGCGACGAGCAGAGCCCATGGCCGCGTCGTCTGCGGCACCGGATGCCATGCGCGCGACGCGATGTCGCGGAAAACGGGAGGCGGCGCTCTCGGCTGCGGAAGAGGGTGGGGAAAGGCATGTGGATGGGAGTCCGAGGTGGCGAAGCCTGCTAGAATTTCGGGCATGCCGACTTCATTCGTACACCTGCACAATCACACTGAATTTTCCTTGCTCGATGGGGCGCAATCGATCCCCAAGCTCGTCAGTCGTGCGAAGGATTTCGAGATGCCTGCCGTGGCCATGACCGATCACGGCAACCTTTTCGGTGCGGTGAAGTTCTACCAGCACTGCAAGAAGGAGGGCGTCCGTCCGATCATCGGTTGCGAAGTCTACGTTGCGCCCATGAGCCGCTTCGATCGAACGCCCAAGCAAGGACGTCACGGCAAGCCGTACTACCACCTGATCCTGCTTGCGATGAACAACGAGGGTTTTTCGAACCTGATCAAGCTAGCGAGCTTGGCCTATCTCGAGGGTTTCTACTACAAGCCTCGCATCGACAAGGCCCTGATGCGGGAGTATTCCAAAGGCCTGATCGCCACCTCGGGGTGCCTTAGCGGGGAAGTCGCGATGTGCCTGCGCAACGACGACTCAGCGACGGCCCGCTCGGCGGTCGAGGAGGCGGTGGAGATCTTCGGCGAGGAGAACTACTACCTGGAATTGCAAGATCAGGGCATCGAGATCGAAAAACAGGTCAACGAGGGCTTGCTGGCCCTGCATCGCGAGACCGGTCTGCCGCTGATCGCCACCAATGACACGCATTTTCTCTGCCGTGGAGATCACGCGGCTCACGATGTGCTGGTTTGCATCGGTACGGGCAAGAAGCGCGACGATCCCGGCCGAATGCAGTACAGCACGGAGCACTATTTCAAATCGCCGGAGGAAATGGCCGAGGTCTTTTCTTGGGTTCCGGAAGCTTTGAGCAACACCGTGACGCTCGCCGAGCGCTGCGAAGTCGAACTGGACATGAGCCGGCACCACGTTCCGGATTTTCCGGTGCCGAAGGGTGAGGACCTGGTTTCGACTTTCCGCAAGACGGTCCATGCCGGTTTCGAGGAACGTCGGTCCAAGTTGGAAGCTCTTGCCGCCGAGGGCGCTCTGCGGCACCCCCTGAAGGACTATGAAACCCGCCTAGAGATCGAACTCGAAACGATCATCGAGATGGGATTTCCCGGGTACTTTCTGATCACTTGGGATTTCATCCGCCATGCGCGCGAGGTCGGCATTCCGGTCGGACCGGGCCGGGGCTCGGCTGCCGGCTCGTTGGTGGCCTATTGCCTGCGGATCACCGATATCGATCCCTTGCAATACGACCTGCTCTTCGAGCGATTTTTGAATCCCGAACGTGTGACGATGCCGGATATCGACATCGATTTCTGCTTTCGGCGCCGGGGGGAAGTGATCGACTACGTCACCGAAAGATACGGCCGCGAGAACGTGGCGCAGATCATCACTTTCGGGACTCTCGCTGCCAAAGCGGCGATTCGCGATGCGGGTCGTGTGCTGGACATTCCCTACGGTGAAGTCAACGAAATCGCCAAGGCCGTGCCCGACGAGATCGGAACGCGCCTCGAGGAAGCCATCCGGGACGTGCCCAAGCTCAAGGATCTCTACGACAATGATCCTCGAATCCACGAACTCTTGGATATCGCGCAAAGAATCGAATCCCTTTCGCGCCACGCGGGTACGCACGCTGCAGGCGTGGTGATCACGCCGAAGCCCGTTGTCGAGTACGCGCCGCTCTTCAAGTCCAGCAAGCAGGAAATCACCACGCAGTGGGCCAAGGACGAGGTCGAGGCCGTCGGTTTGCTGAAGATGGATTTTCTCGGCCTAAAGACCCTGACTCTGATTACCGACTGCTTGGAATCGATCAAGAACTCCGAGCAGGAAGTGCCGGACATCGAGAATCTCGCGCTGACGGATGAGGCCACCTATGCTCTGTTTAGTCGGGGAGATACGTCGGGTGTTTTTCAATTCGAGTCGTCGGGCATGCGCGATATCTTGCGACGCATGGTTCCGGAAAAGTTCGAAGATCTGATCGCGCTCAACGCCCTTTATCGGCCGGGGCCGCTGCGATCCGGAATGATCGACGATTTCGTGCAGCGGCGGCACGGACGCGTGAAGGTCGTCTACCCCCATCCCCTGCTCGAGCCGATCCTCGAAGAGACCTACGGGGTCATCGTCTATCAAGAGCAAGTCATGCAGATCGCTTCCGTGATGGCCGGCCACTCACTCGGCGGCGCCGACATTTTGCGTCGCGCCATGGGAAAGAAAAAGGCGGAAGTGATGGAGGCCGAAGGGGCCAAGTTCGTCAAAGGGGCTGCCGAGCGAGGGATTTCGGAGGAAGATGCGCGCACGGTCTTCGACCTGATGGCTCACTTCGCCGGTTACGGTTTCAACAAGTCGCATTCGGCCGCTTACGCGCTCGTCGCCTATCAGACGGGCTACCTCAAGGCTCACTACCTCTGTCACTTCATGGCCGCCCTGTTGACCAACGAAAAGGACAACACGGACAAGCTCGTCGAGTACATGAATGAATGCCGCGAGACCGGCCTTGCGATCTTGCCGCCCGATATCAACACCTCGTCACGAGCCTTTACCGTTGCCGGGGAAAACGAGATCCGTTTCGGTCTCGCCGCCGTCAAAGGAATCGGAGAAGCGGCGGTCGAGGGCATCCTCGCCGCGCGTGAGCGCGTCGGGAAGTTCAAAGATCTCGATCATCTCTGCTCCGAAGTGGACCGAAAGTCTCTCAACCGCCGTGTGCTCGAGGCCTTGATCAAGTCGGGCGCGCTCGACGCATTCGGCGCACGCGCGCGCCTCTTCGCTGCCATCGATGGTGCGATGGAGCGCGGCGCACGTGCGGCGGAAGATCGGCTTTCCGGGCAGGAGTCGCTCTTCGGTGCGGATTTCGCCGGGGGGCCGATCGCGCCGAGCGAACTGCCGGAGGTCGAAGATTGGAGCGATCGCGAGCGCCTCGCGGGAGAGAAAGAAGCCATCGGTTTCTATATCACCGGACATCCGCTCGACGATTTCAAGGAGAAGCTCGAGGAGGTGACGACCCACCGCATCGCGGAACTAGGGAAGGGAGGACCCACGGTCATCGGCGGCCTGATCACTTCTCTTCGACGTCGGCGTTCGAAGAACGGCGGCGAATGGTGGGCGATTTTCCATCTCGAGGATACGACCGGGCAGGTGGAGTGCCTCGCCTTTCCGAAAGTCTTCAAAGAGATCGGAGAGCGTATCGTCGAGGAGGCGGCGGTGGTGGTCAAGGGTATCGTCGATGCGGGAGAGACGCGTCTTGCGGTGAAGGTGGAGGACGTCAAATCCATCGACCAAGCCGAGCTTCGACCGGCGAGCGCTTTGACGATCGAAATCTCCTCAGAGGCGGAAGATCGTGATGCGGCCATCGTCGCAAGGCTCGAAGAGGTCATGGCCGGTCATCGCGGGCCGGTGCCGGTGTTCTTCGATATTCGGCGCCGGGGTGCGTTTCGCGCTCTTCTCGAAGCGGACCGGCGCTACGGAGTGCAATCGGGACGAGAGACGATCTCCGCGCTCGAAGCCGTTGCCGGTTCGGGAAAGGTACGACTCGGTCGCCCCTGACTTTGCCGGCTTGTCGCAGCGCAAAGACGCGGCATTGCGTGGGCGCGGCATCGCGGATAGCCTTGCCGGCCGCGCGTTCGCAGGAGGGTGGTCGTAGGAGAACCTGCGGTCGACCGCGAGCCGCGAGCATCTCAAATCTTGGAGGATGAACGATGGAAAAGAGTTACTTCACGTCGGAGTCGGTCACGGAGGGGCATCCCGACAAGTTGGCCGATCAGATCTCCGATGGAATTCTCGATGCTTGTCTCGAGAGTGATCCGAACAGCCGAGTGGCTTGCGAAACCTTGGTCACGACCGGCCTGTGTCTGATCGCCGGGGAAATCACCACCAAGAGCTATGTCGACTTCCAGAAGACCGCGCGCGGCACGATTCAAAAGGTGGGCTACAACAACGCCAGCTACGGTTTCGATTACAAGACCTGCGCGGTGGTGAGTACGATCGACGAGCAGTCGCCGGATATCGCCCAGGGCGTCAATCGGGAGGGCGCAGGCGACCAAGGGATGATGTTCGGCTACGCCTGTCGCGAGACGCCGGAACTGATGCCTTTGCCGATCATGCTCGCGCACAAGCTGTGCGAGATGCTCGCTGAACGGCGAAAGTCCGGCGAAATTCCCTATCTTCGGCCGGACGGCAAAGCGCAAGTCACCGTGGAATACGAAGGCGATCGTCCCGTGAGCATCCCCGCGGTGGTGATCTCCACTCAGCATGATCCCGACGTCAAGCAGAATACGATCCGCGAAGAGATGATCCGCTACGTCGCCAAGACCGTGCTGCCGGAAGACATGCTGAGTTCGGATACGGCCTACCACATCAATCCGACCGGGCGCTTCGTGGTGGGCGGGCCTCATGGCGACGCGGGATTGACGGGACGCAAGATCATCGTCGACACCTACGGTGGAATGGCGCCTCATGGGGGTGGTGCATTTTCGGGCAAGGATCCGACGAAAGTCGATCGCTCCGCATGCTATATGGCGCGGACCGTGGCCAAGACCATCGTGGCAGCCGAGCTTGCCGACCGCTGCCAGGTGCAGCTCGCTTATGCCATCGGTATAGCGGATCCCGTCTCCGTCCGGATCGAGACTTTCGGCACGGGGAAGTTCCCCGAAGACGTGCTCGTCAGAGCGACCCGCGAAGTCTTCTTGCTCACCCCAAAGGGTATCGCGGAGTATCTGGACTTGAGGCGGCCGATCTACATGCCGACGGCGGCCTACGGGCACTTCGGTCGTTCGGAAGAACTCCTCCCTTGGGAGACGACGCGCTCGGCAAAAGAACTCGTGGGAGCCTGCGCTCCTTAGCTCGAGCGTTCCGAACGCAAGTTCGAAGTCTAGGCGATGGCATCTCGGAGGATGCTTCACGGCCAAGACCTCTTGGTGGTCTTCGGCGCGGGCGTCATTTTCTCCGAGATTGTACCGATGACCGAAGCCGTGGCGGTTCCGGCGAATCTGAACGCCTGTTCCGGTTGATGGTGAACACCTGTTCCGGTCAAGGTGAACACTCATCGGAGCGGAGCGACGATGGCTTTGGCTTCCTCCATGGTTGTGTTGCCTGGG
>JALUUK010000731.1 GCA_027021395.1 Acidobacteriota bacterium | reverse complement strand
GACGTTGCCTTCTGCAGCCTTCTCAAGCGGGCCTTGATCACTCTGAACATCGTGCTCGATGAACTCGACCAACACTATCTACCGGTTCGCAAGTTCTGGCGGCTCAATGAGCGACATTACGGCGCACTTCAGGGACTCGACAAGAAAGAAACTTCGCAAAAGCACGGCGCCGAACAGACATTCATCTGGCGGCGATCATACGACGTGCCCCCACCGCCTCTCGATCCGAACGACGAGCGCCATCCACGCTTCGACTCGCGCTACGCTCATCTTGCCGAAGACGTGCTGCCGGCCGCCGAGTGCCTCGCAGACGTCGTCGCGCGCTTCATGCCCTGCTGGCACGACCAGATCGTCCCCGAGATCAAAGCCGGCAAGAATGTCCTGATCGCTGCGCACGGCAACAGCCTTCGAGCTTTGGTCAAACACCTCGACGGTATTTCCGATGAGGAGATTCCTCAGTTGAACATTCCTACCGGGGTTCCCCTGATCTACCACCTGGATCAGAACCTGAAGAAGATCGACAGCCGATATCTCGCAGATGCCGAAGAACTGCAAAGGAAGGTCCAGGCCGTCGCGAATCAGGCTGGGGGCGCACCGGGAACCTAGCCCGACATCGAAGAATCCATAGTAGAAGAATCCGCACTAATTTTGGGATTGCCCCTCAGCCTGCTCCAATGCAGTCCGATAAGGACGGCGATGGAGACTCCCCGAAACCCGCTATCCGTTTTGCTGCTCGAAGATTCGGCGAGCATGCGCATGCTGATGCAAGCGGTCGCCGCTCAAGATGACCGCGAGGTCGTCACCGCCGAAACCGGCGACGAAGCGTGGAAAATCTGCCGGGAACGTAGCTTCGATATCTATCTTCTGGACTGGGTCGTACCGGGCGATATCGATGGTATCGAGCTATGTCGAAGAATCCGACAGAAGGAACGCGAATTCCGCTCGCATATCATCATCATCACCGGACGCAGTGAATCGAAGGCCATCGAAGAACTCATTGCGGTCGGCGCCGACGAATACATCGCAAAGCCCTTCAATCCGATCGACCTCGATGTTCGCCTGAAGCTTGCGCAGAATCGCTGCTTGGTCGAACGAGCCCAGGCGGAATCGGACCGCGAGCTTCGCGAGCGCGACTCGAAGATCCGGGCCATCGTCGAAACGGCCTCCAATGCGATCATCATGATCGGCAAGAAGGGCGAGATCGAACTCTTCAATCCCGCCGCCGAGAAGATGTTTGGATATACCAGCGATGAGATTCTCGGCCAAAGCGTGAAGACCCTGGCCTTCGGAGAAAATCGCGAACACATCGACGAATACCTCGAGCGCGCGAGCCGGAACGGCCCATCGAAGATGCTCGGCCGCTTTCGCGAGGTCGTCGCCTCGCGGAAGGACGGCTCGACCTTCCCAGCACTGCTCGGCACCAGCGCCACCGTCGCCGACGGCGAGATCGTCGGCTTTACGGGCATCATGCGAGACCTCACCCAGGAAAAATGCGATCGCGCGCGAATGATCGAACTGCAAGAAAAAGCCCACGAGGCGGAGAAGGCGAAATCCAAGGCGGAGTTCTTCGCCGGGATGAGCCACGAGATTCGAACTCCCATGGGCGGCGTGATCGGAACTCTCGACCTGCTGAAAGAAACCGAACTCGATGACGAGCAGAGCGAACTCGTCGAAACCGCGCACCGCGCAGCAGAGAACATGATCACGATCATCAACGACATCCTCGACTTTTCAAAGATCGAGGCCGGCAAGATGACCGTGGAAAGTCTCGACGTCAATCTTCAGGGCGTCATCCGGGATGTCGTGCGACTGCTCTCCGTAAAAGCATCAGAGAAGAATATCGGACTCTATACCGACCTTTCGGAAACGCTTCCTTCCGTGATTCAATGCGATCCCGTGCGGCTGACCCAGATCCTCATCAATCTTGCCGGCAATGCGATCAAGTTTACGGACGAAGGACGGGTACTGATTCGCGTTTCGCATGACGACCTAGAAGACGGCTCGATCTTACTTCGTTTCATGGTCATCGACTCGGGCATCGGCATCGCCGAAGAGCACATAGAAAAGCTCTTCGAATCCTATACTCAGGCCGAAGAATCGACGACCCGGCGCTTCGGCGGAACGGGCCTCGGCTTGTCGATCTCCAAGAGCCTCGTAGATGCCTTCGGTGGAAGCATCGGCGTGGAAAGCATCGTCGGCGAGGGTTCGACCTTCTGGTTCACGATTCCGAGCCGACCCGGCGCCATCGCTCCTGTGGAGGCCGCGAAGATCGATGACAGAACGCATTTCGAGGACTTGAGCGTCTTGGTTGCGGAAGACAACGAGATCAATCGACGCATCGCCGAAAAGATGCTCCAAGCTATCGGAGCAAGCGTCGATCTCGTCGAAAACGGAGTCGAAGCCATCGAAGCGTGCTCGAAAAAGCACTATGACATCATCTTCATGGACCAAAACATGCCGGAAATGGACGGGCTCGAAGCCACTCGCGCACTGAGGGCCCGTTCTTCCACCGCCGAGACGCCCATTCTCGCGTTGACGGCCTCCATCCTAGATGAAGACCGCACCGCCTGCATCGACGCCGGCATGAACGACTTCCTGACCAAACCCGTTCGACGTGAAGATCTCATCCAAGCCATCCAGCACCATTGCCCCACCATCGCTGCACGCTCTTAGCCTAGATGGCGGGGGCCTACGATGTGGAAAACAGAAATGCGCAGCGCTCTGTACGCGGGCCTTCGCCATCGTCGACGGTGAAAGAGCGCCCTTCCCACATGGCCGCCGAGCCATAGAGGCCGTCCTTGCGCACGGCGTAGAAGACGACGTTGAAATTCGGGCGGCCTTTTTCGTCGAGCAGATAGGGCCTGCGCGTATGGCGCGCGATCCATTCGAGAGCTTCGAGACAAGCCTTCGTCGGTTCGCTTCCCCTCGCCATGTTCTGCACGACCTGGAATGCTCCGGATGACTGGATGACCGCTTCGCCGCGACCGGTCGCGCCGGCAGAGCCGACCTCATCATCGACGAAGAGACCTGCCCCGATGATCGGTGAATCCCCGACCCGGCCGGGAATCTTGTACGAAAGGCCGCTGGTCGTCGTGCATGCCGCGAGGTTTCCGGCGGCATCTAGGCCTGAGCAGTGAATCGTCCCGTAGGTGAACGGGATGGCCTCGGTTCGGCGCCGTTCTTGCTTGGCGCCTTCCCCACTTCGAGCCGGCAGGCCGAGGCGCTGGTCATCGTCGAGCCAGTCGTCACCGGGATTGAGATTGCGCTTCCATCGCAACCACGCCTTCCGAGCCTTCTCCGTCAGAAGGTCCTGCTCTTTGAATCCTTGAGCCCGCGCAAAATCCAAAGCCCCGGCTCCTACCAACATGACGTGGTCCGTCTCGAGGCAAACCTTGCGAGCGACCTGGGCCGGATTCTTGATGCGCTGGAGCGCTGCCACCGCCCCCGCCTTGTGCAATGCGCCGTGCATCACGGACGCATCGAGTTCCACGACTCCCCGTTCGTTCGGCAGCCCGCCATAGCCCACGCTCATGTCGTTCGGATCGTCCTCGACGATACCGACACCTTGAACGATGGCGTCGAGCGGATCTTCGCCGGACTTCATGCCGGTGACCGCACGGGCTACGGCGCGCAGGCCATTGCCCGAGGAAATCGCGACGGGGCGCTTGCCGCGACCGCCGCCTTTTGCAGAAGCAAGCGAAGCGGCGCCCCATCCGGCCGTCGCGGCGATACCCCCTGCGAGAAAATCACGACGATTGATCTTGGACATGGCGCGAGCATAGCAAAAATGCCTCGCTCCGTGTCGCCGTTTCCTGCTGCGAACCGAACGCTCGTCGGCAAGACCGCCTCCGGGCGAAAAGCGCGAGATCCGGCACCCCCACGGAAACCCGCTCTTCGAATTCACCAAGAAAATGCCACCGGGAATTGACAAGTTTTTACATCTCTTGAGGCCGGCCGGATTCGACAGGCGAGCGCTGAAAACACCGGAGCGCCGTCCGGTCACGAGCGCTCACGCCGGCGCTTGCGGTCCGGATACGGCCCCGAAGTGCCAAGGAACGATTCCCCAAGAATTTAGCGAGATTTCCGGCGTGACCGTCGATGATTCGGAACAAGTGCGAACCATGGTATTGCCCGCGGCGAACGCCTCGACCGACCTGAGTCCTTCGGCGAGCCGGCTCGCCGATCTGCCTCGCGCCCCCGTAACGCGCTTGCTCGGCATGGCGAAGGAGGTGGTCGGATGGCGCGGGATCCGCGATACTGCATGGGATCGGAAAAGAATCCCACCCGGGAAATTCCCGAAGCCCCCGGCGGAGGTCCGGGTAGACAGAAGAAAGAAGGAGATACTCGATGAAGCGACTACTGATCACCGCATGCATTCTGGCTCTAGCCCTCGCCGCTCCCGCTCTGGCCTGCGACGATGCGAAGAAGGCCGCCGCCGGCGCCGACTGTCCGATGAAAAAGGCCGGTGCCGAGTGCGAGCACAAGGACAAGGCCGATTGCCCGCACAAGGAAAAAATGGGATGCGATGGCAAGAAGTCCGCTTCCTTCAAGAGCACGTCCGATACCGACGTCTTCTACGGAATCGACGGCATCACCCCGATGGTGACCGAGCTGGACAACGGCGTACGCATCGTCGTCACCGCCGCCTCCACCGAAAGCCTCGCCAAGGTCGAAAAGCGTATGGGTCATTGCGCCGTCTCCTCCGGAGTGGGCAACTGCCCGATCAAGGGAGAAGGTGTGAAGCGGACCGTCGAGCGCACCGATGAGGGCCTAGTGATCACCGCCACTTCGGACGATGCCGAGACGGTGCAGAAGATCCTCGATTACGGTCGCGCAGTCGCCAAGAACGCCAAAGCCGATCGCACCTGATCTAGAACGATGCTGCTCTAGAACGCTGAAATCTTCAGCGATATGGCGATACTCCAAAGAAGGGACGACGACATCGTCCCTTCTTTTTTGTTTCTCACCATCTACTCAGTGGCGACGCCTCGGCTGGTGCCTAGCACGGGCTCGCACTCGCCTCCTCCGGCCCGGCGGAAGCTCACCAACGCCTGCGGCCTGGCCACATCGAAGAGGTTTTCGACGAAAACCATACGCCCGCGAGCGTCAGTGCAGCCCATGTCGATCTGCTGACCGAGCTTTTTTCCGAACAGGCCGGCGGACACGTATACTCTGCGGATGTTCAACGACCCCCCGACCATGCGGACTTCTCGAAGCGCTAGGATTCATGGATCGCGAACGATCTTCGTGCTCCTGAGCTTGTTGACTTTCTCGCTGCCGGCTGCTGCGACCGAGGACCATGGCCCTCGAGGATTCGATCGCGCACGCCTCGAAGAACAACGGCGATTCGAACACCTCTTGCTCGCCTTGCCCTCGCCGGATGCGCTCGCTGCGCATCATGAAGCCCTCTCCTCAAAGCCGCACCTCGCAGGCTCGGCCGGCGATGCCGAAGTCGTTCGTTTTCTCAGTGCGTACCTCTCCTCTCTCGGCCTGAAAGTCGAAAAGCAGGCGCTCGATCTCTACCTCGCACGCCCGATCGCGGCTCGGCTCGATCTGATCTCTCCAGAGGTCAAGAACCTGCCGATCCAAGAGGATGTTCTCGAGGAAGATC
Source organism: Acidobacteriota bacterium (assembly GCA_027021395.1). Lineage (GTDB taxonomy): Bacteria > Acidobacteriota > Polarisedimenticolia > J045 > J045 > JALUUK01. The sequence goes on along the minus strand of JALUUK010000731.1, from coordinate 1,322 downwards.
CTTACAGCGGGCATCCCGGGCTGGCCTTCGGTTGGAACGCCTACAGCGGCAGCGGCGGTGTCGAAGGCGAGATCGTCTACGGAAACCGCGGCACCAAGGAGGACTTCGAAAAGCTCGCCGAACTCGGCATCGATCTTCACGGGAAGATCGTCGTCGTTCGCTACGGTGGAAACTACCGCGGTTTCAAGGCGAAGTTCGCTGAAGAGCACGGTGCTGCCGGCCTGATCATCTACACCGATCCTGCGGACAGCGGCTATGCCCGCGGCTTGATGTATCCGGAGGGAGGATATGCCAATCCTTCCTTCATCCAACGCGGCTCGGTGCTGACATTGCCGTATCCCGGAGATCCGCTGACTCCGTTTACCGCCGCCATCCCGAATGCCGAACGCTTGCGCCCCGAAGAAGTGGCGCTGCCCAAGATTCCCATTCAACCCGTGGGCTGGCAAAGCGCCGAAGAGATCCTCTCGCGGATGCAGGGGGAGGCCGTGCCGCGAGGTTGGCAAGGAGGGCTTCCATTTGCCTACCGGGTGACCGGGGGACCGGAGCTGCGCGTTCGATTGAAGGTGCTCCAAGAACGCAAGCTCATGCGAACGCACAATGTCGTCGCAACCTTGCGGGGATCGGTCTATCCGAACGAGAAGGTCATCCTCGGAGCGCATCATGACGCCTGGACCTTTGGTGCGGGCGATCCCAACGCCGGAAGCATCGTGGTGCTCGAGGCCGCCCGTTCGTTCGCGGAAGCCGCAAAACGAGGACATCGCCCCGAGCGCTCGATCGTCTTCGCTCACTGGGCCGCCGAGGAGTTCGGCATCATCGGATCGGTCGAATGGATCGAAGCGCATGCGGACGACTTGAGCAAGAACGCCGTGGCATACATCAACCTCGACATGGCCGCCATGGGCATGAACTTTCGCTCGAGCGCGAGCCCCACGCTCAAGCGGGCGATCTTCGAGGCCGCACGCACCGTTCATGGCGAACACGGGAATATCGGCGAGGCATGGCGCGCGCGTGGATCCGATCCGCTCGAACCGGACCTTCCCGCCTTCGGTTCGCTCGGCGGAGGTTCGGATCATGTCGGCTTCTATTGCCATCTCGGCATTCCCTCCGCCGGCATCGGTGCGGGTGGAAGCCCCGGGGTCTCTTATCACAGCAACTACGAGAACCTCGCGTGGTACCGTAAGATCGTCGGAAGCGACTACGCTTCGGGAAAGATGGTCACCTCGGTCGTGAACATCTTGATCGCTCGTTTGGCCGGGGCAGACCTCCTTCCGCTTCCTCCTCACGACTATGCCGTCGAATTCCGCCGCCATCTCGACCGCTTG
>JALUUK010000730.1 GCA_027021395.1 Acidobacteriota bacterium | reverse complement strand
CCGTCGTCGTCGCGGCAGCGATCAACATCGCGGTGGGGGTCGTCGCATGGATCTTGGCCCGTCGCCCGGTGCGCGAAGTCTCGAAAAGCATGCGCGCTCAACACGCACCGCGCATCAGCGAAACGAAAAACGCTTTCCCCGTTGCGGTTCTAGCCTTCGCTCTATCCGGCGCGATCGGGCTCGCTCTGGAGGTCGTCGTTCATCGCGTGCTCGCCGTGCTGGCCGGATCGAGCGTCTACGCGTTTTCGGTGATGCTCGCGGCCTTCTTGATCGGCATCGCCGCGGGATCCGCTTTCGCTGCGATGCTCGCCGATCGCATGCGCGATCCCCCGGCTTGGATCGGCGTCGGACTCGGCGCACTGGCGCTCGGCATCGGCAGCGCATCGTGGCTCTTCGCCGGAGACGGCTGGCGCGATGCTTCACGTCTCGGCAAGCGCTTGCCTTTCTTGGCGGACCAAGCCTACGGTGGTGAACTCGGCGCCTTGTTGCTGATTCTCCTTCCCGCCACGATTGCGCTCGGCTTCATCGCGCCCTGTGTGGCGCGCCTTGCCGCCTCCGAGAACGAAGCCGTCGCCCGGCGTTTCGGCATGGCTTATGCCGCGAACACGCTCGGCGCCGTAGCCGGCGCGACCTTGGCCGGGTTCTTCTTGATTCCGCGGATCGGTACGGCGGGAACGCTCGCGGGGCTCGCGCTCTTGGCGGGACTCGGCGGGATCGCGGTCATTCTGCTGGGAAGTGCTCCCGCCGCGCGCAAGCTGCCGCTGGGGTCGGTGGTGGTCGGCACGGTGCTCGGCACCGCGCTCGCCGGCATGGTCGATCCCGTGCGCACGCAGATGTTGCGACCGTTTCCGGAGGACTCTCTGCTGGTCTTTCGCGAAGGGCCGGTGCAGACGATCGCCTTGCTCGAAGAAGGCAACGATCAGCAGCTCGACTTCCTGCGCCTCGTCACGAACCGCACCTCTCTGACGGGCACGCATCTCTACGCCATGCGCTACATGCGTCTTCTCGGGCATCTTCCCGCGCTCTACGGAACGTCGCCGCAGCGCGCGCTGGTGATTTCCTTCGGAACCGGGATGACCGCGGGGGCTTTGACCACCTACCCCGAAGTCGAACGACTGGACATCGCGGAGATCTCGCCGGCGGTGGTCGACATCGCCGATCGCTTCGCCGAAGTCAACGAGAACGTCCTTCACGACCCGCGCACCCGCATGCTGGTCGACGACGGGCGGCATGTTCTGGCTTCGGCAGCCGAGCCGTGGGACTTGATCACCTTGGAGCCGCCGCCGCCGCGCGATTCGGGGGTCGTCTCGTTGTATACGCGAGACTTCTACGATCTTTGCCGCAAGCAACTGGTGCAAGGCGGCGTCCTGGCACAGTGGATTCCTCTGCATTCGCAGTCGGGCGATGAGATCAAGATGTTGATTCGCTCGTTGCTCGATGCCTTTCCTCACGTCTTGGGTTTCCTTCCCGTGGAACGAGACTTGCTCTTGCTGGCTTCCGACGAGCCGCTGGTCTACGACGAAAAGACATGGAACGAGCGCCTCGACGCGGATGCCGTACGCCGATCCCTTCGGCGCATCGGAATCGACGGTCCCGCGGCCGTTCTCGCCACCGCCCTGCTCGATCGAGAAGGGCTCTCGCAATACGCCGGCGCGCTGCCGGCGGTGACCGACGATCAGCCGGTGGTGGAGTATTTTCTTCGCTTCGGGAAAAAGCCCCCGCTTCCCAAGATCGAAGCTCTGCTGGCCGAACCTCCGGCACTCGAGTCGCTCGCTCCCGGCCTACGCGATCCCTCCTTCGAGACCCGTTTCGCGACGGCCCGGCAGGCTTTGCTCGCATCGATTCGAGCCGCATGGGCCTTCGAGCAGGGAGACGGCGAAGAAGGCCGAAAGCGAGCGATGAAGGCATTTCAACTCCGGCCGAGGGACGAGTACGTCTTGTGGATCAATCAGCTTTCCGACGAGCACCTTGCAAGGCTCGAGCGCAGTGCGGAAAGAACGCCGACCGATCCGGCGCCCCTGCGAACGCTCGGCTATCGCCTGCTGCTGCGTGCGCGTTACGCCGAGGCGGTCGGCGCCTACGACCGGGCCCTCAGTCGTGCGGAAAACGATCCGGCGACCTTGCTCGAGTTCGGCAATCTGCTGCTTGGTCCGGGAAACGATTTCGGCCGGGGACAGGCTTTGCTGATGCGTTTGATCGAGCGGCATCCTCGCCATCCGGCGGCCGCACAAGCACGCGCCATCCTCAGCCGTCGAGGTCCTAGAACCCGCGGCATGTCGCGGTGATCGCGTAGAAAGGCGATGGAGATGAACCCTGATCTGAAAGTCGCATTGATTCAACAGCACGCGGGATCCGACCGTCGAAGCAATCTCGAACGCGGACTCGCAGCGGTCCGCAGCGCGGCGGCAGCCGGCGCGCAACTGCTCTGCTTTGCGGAACTGGCCTTCGATCGCTTCTTTCCGCAAAGGCGGGCCTCGAGCCGAGAACAAAGTCTACGCCTCGCCGAGACCGTTCCCGGACCGACCACCGACGCCTTGGCTCGCCTCGCTCGTGAACTCAACGTCACGATCGTCGGCAATCTCTTCGAGCGGGACGGCGAGCACACCTACGACACCTCGCCCGTGATCGATGCCGACGGCACGCTGCTCGGCAAAACGCGCATGGTGCACATCGCCGACTTCGAAGGCTTTCGCGAGCGCGACTACTACCGCCCCGGCGATGCCGGCGCGCCGGTCTACGACACGGCGTGCGGGAGAATCGGTGTCGCGATCTGCTACGACCGGCATTTCCCCGAATACATGCGCGCGCTCGGCCTCGCCCGTGCGGATGTCGTGCTCGTCCCGCAGGCGGGCACGGTCGGTGAGTGGCCTGCGGGTCTCTATGAGGCCGAGTTGCGGGTCGCAGCTTTTCAAAACGGATATTTCGTCGCGCTTTGCAACCGCGTCGGGCGCGAGCACGATCTCGACTTCGCCGGACACTCCTTCGTCTGCGATCCGCACGGCGAAATCATCGGCCAAGCCAAAGCGGGAGAGGACGACATCCTCATCTGCAGGCTCGATGCCTCGCGTCTTGCGGACTCGCCCGCGCGGCGACACTTTCTCGGCGACCGCCGACCGGAAGTCTATCGGGATTGGTTCGGCTGATCCGGAATCTTCGAAACTCTCACGCGCGCGCTCGGCGAAGCGCTGCGCAAGCGAGCTTAGGGAGGAGGCGGTCCGGGTTGACGTTGGCCGAGTTCCCGATCGAGCATGAAAATGGCTTGCGGCGAGTCTTCGATCATCCGCAACTGCTGGCAGATTCCATCCGCGGTCGATTCTTCCTCGACCTGCTCGGAGATGAACCATTCGAGAAAGACGCGCGTCGCGCGATCTCGGTCCGCCTCGGCGAGATCGGCGAGCTTGTAGATGCGCTCGGTGACTTCCCGCTCGTGAGCGAGCGCCGCTTCAAAGACGGCGAGCGGCGATTCCCACTCGGAGTCGGGCGCTTCGATCGCCCCGAGGCGAACCCGCGCACCGCGCTCGTTGATGAAGTCGTATGTCTTCAGGGCGTGCTGCAGCTCCTCCTGCGCCTGCACCTTCATCCAGTGGGCGAAGCCGGGGAGATTGGCATGATCGAAATGAGCGGCCATCGAAAAATAGAGATAAGCCGAAAACGTTTCCGCATCGACATGCTCGTTGAGCGCCTTTTGCATCCGGTCGGAAATCACGGTGGTTCCTCCAGCCATCAGCATACCTTCACTGCGGGGAATGCGAAACGTCCGTCTGCGGTCGTTCCGGCGGCGGGTCGTCGTCCTCGAGAATTCTGACCGCCATCAAGATCAGGTAGTGATCGGAGAGCTTTCCCGCATGCCGCCGCCGGTCCGCCGGCGTCAGCGCGTACTGGCGGGAGAACTTGAATTCCGCTTGCTCCGATGCCACCAAGAAGCGATCGAGCGACGCCTTCCCATCGACATAGGTCGCGGCTCCGGCGGCATTGAGATCGTTCAGGCCGGCTCGGCGAAAGATCGCCAGCGATTCTTCATCCGGCGAGAGCGAGTTCGTATCGCCGGCCAAGATGATGTCTCGGTCCTCGAAGACACGCCTCAGATGCGGAAGGACCGCGGCGAGCGCACGCGCTTCCCGAGCGCGCATTCGCCGGGCACGCTCGGCGCCATCGTGATTCGATTTCATGTGCAGCGGAATCAAGACGAAATCGCTCCGGCCTTCCCCGGCCGAAAACTTCAAGGCGTAAGGAGGACGGCGCCAGACCTCTCGATCCGCTTCCTTGAAGGCGATGCGCAGGGGTGCGCCGACGAGGCGCACGCGCTTTCTATTCCATGCCACTGCGCAAAGTCGGCGCCCGTCTTTAGGATCGTTCTTCGGAAGAAGCCGATAGGTCCACTCGGCCTGCGAGCGCGCATTGAGCAGGCGGAAGACCTCGTCGAGCTTCTTGTTGCCCATGCGTTGGGGCACGCCGTCCGTCTCGTGAATCTCCTGCAGGACGAGAAGATCCAAGCCGGCCAGCCAAAGGTGCTGGGCTAGAGCTTTGGGGTGCTGCCCCCAAGCTCTCTCCCCGAGATTCTGGATATTCCACGAGCCGATGCGAAGCTGATCCTCTGCGCCCGCAAAGGTTCCGGCCATGGCCAAGAAGAGTAGCGCCTGACTCCACATCGATGCCTTCCTCCGGGCGGATCCCCCGCTTCGAAACGAGCCTAGCACTCTCGCGCTCAAGCCCGCCGCCTGAAATGTCGAGACCTTCCCCGCATGCGAGAATCCGGCGCGCGCCTCAGGCCGGCTTCCGCCCATGCCGGCCGAGATGTCGAGACCTTCCCTGCATGGGAGAATCCAGCGCGCGCCTCAGGCCGGCTTCCGCCTGCGCCGGCCGAGATGTCGGCACCTTCCCTGCATGGGAGAATCCAGCGCGCGCCTCAGGCCGGCTTCCGCCTGCGCCGGCCGAGATGCCGGCGACCTTCCCTGCATGGGAGAATCCGGCGCTCCCGCTGCAGGTCTCCACTTTACTTTTCTGCGGTGGGGTTTCCTGCGGTGGGAACGGCGGTTCGGAGGCAGCGGTGAGCGTCAATCGCTACGGCGAATGGATCATCAGCACCAAGGCGCATTCGACGGCCGTCTCGCCGGACCGAGAACGGGTCTATTCTTTCGACCTCGAAGGCCGTCCGATCTCTTGGTTCGAAAGCGATCGCGTCTACAAGCGCGGACTCGATTCCCGCGTGCACCTGCGTTTCCGCCCCAGCGATTCCCGGAACGCGACCCGCACTCGCCGAGTGCTCTCCGATCGAGAAGCGACGGAACGTCTCGACGGCGTGCTCGCCGTCGTGGCCGAATTCCCGCTCGCGCGAGCGGATCCGCAAGTGCGCCGTCGCATACGGAAAATCCTGGCTTGGTCTGGAAAAACGCTAGGCGAAGAACGAACACGCTTTTGCGCAGCGTATCGGCCGATTCCGATTCTTCCGCCGGATGAGTATTTCAGCATCGTCTTGCAAGCAACTTTCGGCTGCACCTGGAACGCATGCACGTTTTGCTCTTTCTATCTCGATCGGAATTTTTCTCTTCGCCCGCTGGATCGCTTTCGCGAGCATCTCGAGCAGGTCCGTGCGCTTCTCGGTGAAGCGGCCGCGCTCCGCCGCCGTCTTTTTCTAGCGGACGGCAATGCCTTGATGCTCGCCAACGACCGCTTGATCCCCATCATCGAAGCGGCCGGAAACGTCTTTCCCGATCGTTCGTTCAGTGGATTCGTCGATGTTTTCAGCGGACGAAAAAAGAGTGTCGAGCAGTGGCGACTTCTCTACGAGCGCGGCCTCCGGCGCGTGCACGTCGGCATCGAAACGGGACTCGATGACCTCCTACGTTTCGTCAACAAGCCCGGTTCGGCAAAGGAGTCGCTGGATTTCCTCCAAACGCTCGCTTCCGCGAAGATCGACCGGAGCCTGATCTTGATGGCCGGTCTCGGAGGGCGCAGATACGCGAGCGCTCATCGTGAAGCCACGCTCGATCTGCTCTCCAAGATGGAACTCGGGCCACGCGACATCGTCTATGTCTCTCCCTTCCACGAGCCCACCCCATCCGATGGCGGCGAGAGCGCATACGCGCACCGCGCCGCCGCCGAAAAGATCGAGCCTCTCTCTTCGGAAGAAACCAGAGCCGAAGCCGCGCTTCTAGCGCGTAAGATCCGCGCCCTCCAACCCCATCCCCGCATCGCTCCCTACGAATTGGCGGAGTTCTTCTACTGATCCGAGCCGACTGCACCTTCGCCGAACCTCGATGCCCGCAGCCGCTGCAGAACGAAGCGCTCACCCCTCTGTGCAGCGCTTCGCACGACGGCACCGTCCTAGAGCCCCTACCCGCAAACACTCCCCCGAGCCCGCTTCGAGCCCGCACCCCCAAAAGCCCCGCCCGTCTTGACGCCCCGGTCGTCGACGCCTAGGATACGCCTCTCGTTGCAGCAGATGCGGCGACGTGCCGAAGTGGCGGAATTGGCAGACGCGCATGGTTCAGGTCCATGTGGGGGTCACCCCGTGAAGGTTCAAGTCCTTTCTTCGGCACCAATAAACTCCTGCCTCAAACACCCCCGCATCCCCATCCGGCGAAACTCCGACGGCCGCCCTCGGGCGGTTCCGAAGATGGAGCAGGATGCATCCCACGCGCACCGACATTCACAATTTAGAGTTAGCCCCTAAATCTGAATTCGGCCCGAGCGCTATGAAGCTTCGCTGAATAACGCCCACGCACGAAGAACCGCAGCTAGCGCATGCGGTTCTAGCCGTGGTGGGACTCAACCAAGAACGTCTCCGGAATTCCCAGGGTGATTCACCGGGGGCTTCTAGCGGGGGCGTTGCGGGTGTTGGGTTGGGGCGATGGCGTGTGCGACGGCGAGTGCGGCGGCGGCGGCGAAGAGGTGTTTGAGTGCGTGGCCGGTCAGGTGCCAGGGGAGGCGGGCGGCGAG
>JALUUK010000729.1 GCA_027021395.1 Acidobacteriota bacterium | reverse complement strand
GGTTGCGCTTGGTATTGGGGACGGGCTTGGCGAGGTGCGCAAAGTGATACGAGCGACGATCGGCGCTTCGCCGAATTGGGACTCTGGCTCGTGCTCTTGCTGCTTGCGCAGATGAGAAGCCCTTTCCTACCCTGGAGCTACGGCAGCTTCGTGGTGTTGTGGCTGCTCGCCGTCCTGCTCGTCGCTCCGAAGGGCTTGGCTTCGTGGCGCGTGCGAGCGGCGGTCTTGCTTCCGCTCTGGTTCTTCCTTTCGACCCCGCTGCCGCTCCCCTTCGGTGGACCGACGCTGCGAGCAGACTTCTTCTTTGCTTTTTCGGGGACGGCTCTCGCGCTGGCATTGGCGGTGGCTGCCGTCATCCATGCCCGCCGAACGTTGCACGACGAGGCTACGACTTCTTGACCTCTACTTCTTGACCTCGAGCAACGCCCCGGCCAAGCGAAGCGTATAGCCCCGGTCTTCGAGCGCGATCGCCGCTCGTCCCGCCGCCTTTTCGCTGACGAAGGCCAACCACGCATGCACTTTTCCGGCGGCATCCGGCTGAAAAAGATCGGCCTGCAGCCCAGCGATCCACGGCGGGTCATCGTCGTCGATCAACAGCACCGCCGCGCTTCGAGGGCCGAGTCGGCATCCTTCGGCGGGCAGTCGGCGAGCGGCCGTGCGCCGACCGGGAGTCAAGATCTCGGCAGGCCCCTGTCCGGGACGCTCGATCTCGGCCACGACACCGGTCATTCCGGAGCGCAAGTAGTGATACACCGCCCAGCGCATGCCATCGTCGAGGAAAACACGAAACGCGCTTCGGACGAGTGGATCACGCGTCGCTTCGAGCGCACGACCCGGCCAACCGGCGACTTCGCGTCCGGCATCGAGCAAGCCGGTGCCGAGCACGTCCGGCTCGATCCCTGCTCCTCTAAGCGAAACGACCAGCCCCGCAAGGCGCGCGATCCCTTCGAGCCGTGCCGCTCGGGCCTGCCGCAAGAGCGGATCGGCCGACGGCGGACCGGCGCGCTTCGCCGCCGAAGCACGCGCCCATTCCCCCGTCAGCGAGATTTCAAAGGGCAGTAACCCCGTCGAGGAGAAAATCGCCTGTTGGCTGTCGTCGAGAACGGGTAGCGATTGGGGGACGATGATGGCTTCGGCATTGGGGGCGGCGGCCATGGGACGCCTCGCATCCATCGTTTTCGCGAGCGCATCGACATCCGGAAAACTCACGGTGATTCCCGCCCGAGCGAAGACCCTCCGGCACGGCTCGGTTTTCAGTGGAGCAAGAGCCTCCATCAGCCATCCGAAAGCGTGCTCTCGGCGTAGCGCTTCCTCTCCCGCGCGAACCTCGACATCGGCTTCGGCGAGTTCGGATCCGAGCCGTTCGGGAACCCCGCGAATCAGGGCCTCGACCGGTGTCGCGATGGCGATGAAGGTCTCTTCTTCCGAGTTCTCGGAGCCTTTTGCTGGAAGTTCCTGCGCGAAAAGAGACGGCGCCGAGAGCAGCAAGAAAACGCTGAGCAATCGAATCGAGCGGTGGTCGCAGATCGTCATCTTCAACTCGGTGGTGACGGCGGCAAGGGATCGACGAAAAGCGCCGCCCCCTCGACGAGCCCGAGGGCTTCCGCTTGATGCGCGCCTAGCTCGACGACGTAGAGCGCCTCGCTTTTCGGCAGATAGGAAGGACAAGGGCGGCGAGAACAAGGCGGCACGGCACGGGCAACGTCGACGACACGCATCTCGCCATCCAACCAAATGATGTCGAGCGCCGTCAAACACTGAAACATCCAAAACGAATACCTGTCGGGAGAGGGAAAGGTAAAAAGCATGCCGGTGCCGGGCGGCACCTCTGCTCTTCCCATCATGCCGCGGGCGCGCTCTTCCGGCGACGCGGCGATCTCCAAGGTCAAGATCCCGCCCGTCGGAGTCGCCGCACGAACGAATCGCGGACCGGGGTTCGCATCTTGCCGATCTTCCGAAGATGGAGAAGGCGCCGGCGTGGAGGAGGAGCAGGCACCGACGGTGCCGGCGAGAATGATCAGCAACGTTGCGAGCAGAAAGTCTCCGCGACCTCCGCGCTCAGGGAGAAACCAACGCCCCGTTTTCGACGAAGAGGTCTGCGGCATCACCGCTCCCCCCGGGGATGCCGTCTTCGCCATAGCAGATGACTTGGTAGCCATTCGCCGTGCGCTGGTAAAGCACCGGGCGACCCCAGGGATCGCGTGCGTCGGCGTCGATATAGCGAGGGACGAGACTCGCGAGGGACGCCGGGTAGTATCCCTTCTGCATCTGATACTGCTCGGCGGCCCGAGCCACGAGATAGACGGAATCACGCGCGAAGGAACGCGGAGCACGAGCATCGGCGGTAAGCAGCGCATCGATCCATTCTATCTCTTCCGCCGCCCGCTGCGCCGCTCGCGTCTTGGGCCATTTCTTCCGTATCTGATCGAATGCGTCTTTTGCTTCGTGCAATGCGCCGTCATCGACGAGTTCGACCGCCGACTCGAATGCCGTATCGGCCTTGCCGGACGCCGGGCATCCTACCGACACGAGGCAGACGACGAGCACCCATACCGCATGGAGAACCCTTCCCATCACTCACAATTTCGTACTCCCCCACCCGAAAAGCAAGTCGAGCCGGAGGCTGCGACGGGATGCCTCTTGCCGGGCCGACCCCGTCAAGTGCGCGGGATATGCTCTTCGCGCAAGAGATCCTCGGCGGTTTTCACCGGCGTGAAGGTCTCCGACGGGACTTCGACGAAGACGGTATTCCAACCGGACATCGCGCCGTTCCAAAGGCCCGGGCGCTCGAGCGCCAAGAGATCTCGCCCGGCGAGGCTCTTTTTCGCGACGAACACGGCACGCTCATCGACGAAACGTGAAAGGTCGAAGGGACGGCCGCGATGATCGCGAAGCAAGGCCACGATATCCACCGGATTGAAATGCGTGGGGGCGGAAGGCCAAGCTCGCCGGCCTTCCGGCAGAGCGTCGAGTTGAGCCCCTTCGATGATCTGCGGCGTGACGACGCCCTCACCGTCCTCCGCCCAATAGGGGCCCCCTCCCGGTTCGCCGGCGTGAAGCACGACTCCACAGACGCGGATGGGGCGATCGAGACGATCGAAGATCTGCTCATCGCTGCGGTCGGCGAAGTCGATGCCGAAGTCATCCCGCAAAACCTCGATCGCCCGCACTCGATCGAAGGAGTCTAGGCAGGCGAAGACCCGCCGCTGAAGACGCGTCGCCAGAGCGATGAGAATCCTCTTCCAACGGTGGGTCGTCTCTCGGCGATCGTCCGTCGTCACGTTGTCGATGTTCTTGATGACGACGGCATCGCTCTCGAGCGACTGGAGATTGTCAATCAAAGCGCCGTGCCCGCCCGGCCGAAACAGCAGCCGGCCGTCTTCGAGGCGAAAGGGCTCGCCGTCTACGGCTGCGGCGATGGTATCCGTCGATGGGTCCTGAGAGGAGAATGCGACCTCTAGTCGGCAAGACGAACGCGACTCGACGGCTGCTCGGATATCGCCGAGCAGCGATTCGAAGTGCCGCTGGTGATCGGGCGAAATCGTAAAGTGAATTCGGCAACGGCCGTCGCCCGATCGAATCTGCTCTGCTCCCTCGATCAAGTGCTCTTCGAACGGAGTGCGAACTTCGTTGCCGTAGGCGTGGAAGGGAATCAGGCCTTTGGGTCTTGCGGCGAAGCCGGCGCCCTCCGCAGAGAGGATGAAGCGGATGCGTTCGAGTACGGACTGGAGATCGAGGCGCTCGGCTTGGGAGACAGCCCATGAGGCGGATCGTTTCACAGCGAGCGATTCGATCTCGCTCATGAAAGGCATGCGCTCGAGATCCGAGCCGACGCGCTCGGGATCGATGCTCTCCGGATCGGCGAGCCATCGCTGCCACTGCTGGAACATCCTGCTCGCCGCCCCGGAAGCCGGTACGAACTTGCACACCCGCCCGGCGGCGACGACCTCGTCGCTTTCGCGCAACAACTCCCGTCCGAGGTCGTCATCGATACGCCGAATTCCGTCCCCTACCGTGCAGGGCCGGTGAACCGCCGGTGGAGGCGGCGGATCGCGCAAGAGCGCGAGCTGCCTATCGACCTCGGCGAGAGTGAGGCCGTGCCTTTCGATCTGCTCGCGATCGTCCATCACCACGAAGTCGTCGAATCGGCGGAAAGATCTGAAAACGCGGGCGCCTCGCGATCTTTGTCGGAAAGAATGGGATGCGCGATCGGCCAAGCGATTCCGATCGCGGGATCGTCCCAGCGAATGACGATCTCATCCTCGGGGCGGTAGTAGTCGGTGCACTTGTATTCGACCTCGGCGCACTCGCTCAATACACAAAAGCCGTGGGCAAAGCCCGGCGGGACGTAGACCTGTCGTCGATTTTCTGCGCTGAGTTCCCAACCGGCCCAACGCAAGAATGTGGGCGACGATCTGCGAATGTCCACGGCGACGTCGAAGATCGTCCCCATCAGCACTCGGACCAGCTTTCCCTGCGGATGCTCTCTTTGCGCATGAAGACCCCGCAAGGTGTTCTGCGCAGAGCGTGAGTGATTGTCCTGCACGAAGGCGAGGTCGATGCCGGCTTTCTCGTAGCGCTCGAGATGATACGACTCGAAAAAGAAGCCGCGTCGATCCTCGAAGACACGAGGCTCGATGACGATCACGTCTCGAAGCGCATCATCCCGCCGGCACTTCATCGCAATCTCGTTGCTCGACGAGCGAGCGCAAGTAGGTTCGAAGTCCGGGGTCTTCGCTCGTGTCGGCGATCTCGAGCAGACTCACTGTGTCGATGAACCCTTGATGAAAAGCGATCTCTTCCAAGCATGCCACCTTCAGCCCCTGCCTCTGCTCGATCGTCTGAATGAAATTGGAGGCTTGCAGCAGTGACTCGAATGTTCCCGTATCCAGCCAAGCGACTCCCCGACCGAGCTTTTCCACATGCAGTTCGCCCATTTCGAGGTAGGCCCGGTTCACGTCGGTGATCTCGAGTTCGCCGCGCTCGGAAGGCACGAGGTTTTCCGCGATTTCGACTACACGATGATCGTAGAAGTAGAGCCCCGTCACCGCGTGATTCGATCGTGGCCGCTCAGGTTTTTCCGCCAGTGCGACGGGGCGTCCATCGGCGTCGAATTCGATCACACCGTAGCGCTCGGGATCGGATACGCGGTAGGCAAAGATCGTCGCTCCGCTTTGGCGAGATGCGACGGATCCCAGCATGCCGCTCATGCCGTGTCCGTAGAAGACGTTGTCCCCAAGCGCCAACGCCACGCGGTCGCCGGCGATGAAGCGACGGCCGAGCACGAAGGCCTGCGCCAGACCGGCGGGGCGCTCTTGCTCGGCGTAGCGGATCTCGATCCCGAGCCGCCTTCCGTCACCGAGCAGCCGTTCGTACAGCGGGAGGTGCTCCGGTGTGGAGATCAGCAAGATCTCGCGAATTCCCGACATCAAGAGCATGGACAGGGGAAAGTAGACCATCGGCTTGTCGTAGATCGGCAAGAGTTGCTTGCTGATCGCCCGCGTCACCGGTGCGAGCCGCGTCCCATGCCCACCGGCTAGGATGATTCCTTTCATCGGGTCTCTCCGTCACACCGTGTCAACGTAAGGCACCGGCGCGCATCGTGCCGCTTTTTCGAGCGGACTTCGCTCGCCTCCCTCCCCTCAACGAAAGACGCCGGCGATCTCCGCCTGAATGGCCTCCGCCGCCTGTCGTGGATCCGCTGCGTTTCGAATGGGCCGACCGACGACGATGTAGTCCGCACCATTTTCGAAGGCGCGGGCGGGCGTCATCACGCGCTTCTGGTCGTCTTCCACGCGATTGTCCACCGGCCGGATTCCGGGAGTGACCACCAAGAGCCGATGATCGAGGCTCTCGCGCAAGGCTCGGGCCTCGAGGCCGCTAGAGACGACACCGTCGCAGCCGAGTTCCAGCGCGCGCCGGGCTCGCGACAGCACCAAGTCGTGCACGTCGCAACGAAAACCGAGGTCGTCGAGATCGCCGCGATCGAGGCTCGTCAGCACGGTGACCGCCAGCACCTTCAGATCGCCGCGATCTACCGAAGCCGCCGCCTCCATGATCGCGTCGTTCCCATGAATCGTGGTAAAGCTCACACCACGACCCGCCAAGCGCTTCACCGCAGCCGCCACGGTTGCGGAGATGTCGAAGAACTTGAGATCGCAGAAGACCCGTTTGTCCTGCCCTACGAGCCACTCGACGAAATCGAAGTAGCCGCCCGCCATGAACAGCTCGAGTCCGACCTTGTAGAACCTGACGGAATCTCCCAGACGATCGACCATCGCCCTCGCGGCCGATGCATCCGGTAGATCCAAAGCGACGATCAAGCGTTCTTCGTCAGGAATGTTCTTTCGTGAGGTCGGGGATAGGGCCATCGTCGACTTGCCTCGTCTCGGATGGATTATGCCCGCCATCGACCGTCATCGACAAGGCCGCTCCCTGCTCGTCACGACTCACCAGGATCTTCGACCCCTCCGGAAACTCTCCCGCGATGACCCGCCGCGCCAACGGCGTCTCGAGATGGCGAAGGATCGCTCGCTTGAGCGGTCTCGCTCCCCAGACCGGATCGAAACCCACCTCGGCGAGGAAACCGACGGCTGCATCGTCGATCTCGATCTCGAGGCGCTGCTGTGTGAGACGTTGCTGCAAGCGGCGCAACTGAATGCGCACGATGCGGGAGAGCTCCCGGCGGCCGAGCGGACGGAAAACGATGCTCTCGTCGATGCGATTGAGAAACTCCGGGCGAAAGTGCTGCTTCAGACGTGCACGGATCATCTCTTGGAGCTGTGCGAAGGCATGCTCGTCCCCGCCACCGGATCCGCCGAGATGCTCGAGGATCAGATCGGATCCCACATTCGATGTCAGGATCAGGATCGTATTCTTGAAATCCACCGTGCGACCCCGACTATCGGTCAGCCTTCCATCGTCGAGCACTTGCAGAAGA
>JALUUK010000728.1 GCA_027021395.1 Acidobacteriota bacterium | reverse complement strand
CTCGAAAGCTAGGTCACGAGCCTTTTCCCCCCGTCCCGCATCGAGCGCGAGCCGAGCGCCGAGAACGAGCGCTTGGGAAACGAACGGCGAACGGCGATAGAGGATGGTCAAGTCGCCGAGCAATGCCGATGCCTCATCGACGTGTCGAAAAGGAGCGGCCGGCTCGAGGTAGAGCAGCGCCAAACGCCAAAGAGCCTCAGGCGCCAAGGGCGATGAAGCGTGGGCGGAGCGGATGGCTTCGAGCTGAAGGCGCGCGCTCTGCATGCGCTCGACATCCACCGGCATGCGCCCGAGCTGCCTTGCTTCGTCGAGAGGCCAATCCATGCGCGACAACGCCAAGCGCGCGTCGTCCGCAACCTCGCTCGCGGGATGGTTTTCCAGGATCTCCAGATAGCGTCGCTTGGCCTGTTCTTGCTGGCCGTCTTTTTCTTGCTCGTAAGCGGCCTCGAAAAGCCCGCGCGCGATGTGCGCCGCATCGGCGTCTTCGGCGGCGATCACTCCGGCCGACAGAGCAAAACAGCATATGCAGGAGAAAACCATGGCGCGCATCCGAACCTCTCTCATCAGGGCCAATCCCGCGGTCGCACCTTGATCTGCACCGCCGCTCCGGCTGTGATGCGTACGCGCTCGGTGTAGATCTTCTGCGTGACGGGGTTTTCGACTTCGACATCGTACACCCCTTCGACGAGCGGTTTGGCCGGCAATGTCGTCACGCCGAAGTCACGGACTTGCCCCGTCGCTTCGGAACTCACGCGGATCGCACCGCCGGGGGGCAATGCGATCACCGCGAGCGTGCCGAGCCCCGGGTAGGAAACCTGGGGCCGTAGACTTCGACCGGAAGCCACGGTGATCGATATCTTCTTGCGGAAGAGCACCGCCGGCGATTCGAGAATCAGAGAGTATTTTCCGGGAGGCAGCGTGAAGGCTTCGCCGGCAAGCGCTTGGCGTTTGCCGGTGCGGGCGCCACGAACGACGACTTCGTATTCCGCACTCTTGGGAACCACGATCCGCCCATCGGGCACACGCTCGAGCGAGACGTTGCCGAGTTGCGACGCCCAGGAGTCGCTTTCTCCGGCAACTAGACGCAAGACCTTCGGTGTCGATCCGCCGCGCGTGAACTCCACTTCGTGGTCTTCGCAGCGCGCGAGCGTCGTCGTCAAGGGGCCTTGCCCTAGAACCGCGCCATCGACCCGAATGCGCGCGCGCGACGGCGTGCTATCGATCTTCACATCCATCGTGGCGGGCCGCGTTTCGAGTTGCACGGACTCGGGAAGCGAATCGCGCGTGAAGGTCATCTCGCCGACGTGACAAGGATCGCTCGTCGCCAGCGTCACTCCCCCTTCGAAGTCGGCGGGAATGCGCAATCTTCCTCCTTCTTCGATCGATGCCGGTCCGGCGACGACCTGATAGGCAAGGCCCGGAGGATGAGTCGTCACCTCCAAGAGCAGATCCGGCGGGGTGACGCGGAGCCACATACCGAACGCACCGAGATGGGAAGAGAGCCAGTCTTCGCTCGGCTTGCGACGATCGCCGAGCGGATCGTATGAAGACCAAAGAGGCGCCGTCCACAATCCGGCGGCAACGAGCAAGAACGAGAATGAGACAGCCGCCACCCGAAGACCGCGGCGTGCCGGTTTCGGCGGCTCGTCACCCTGCTCTTGCTCGCGTGCGAGACGCGAACGCTTGCGTCCCGCATCGATCTTCGACTTGGAAAGATCTTCCGGCGGTGGAAGGCGCATGTCTCCCGGCAACCCGCCGAGTTGCTCGAGCACCGTCTTCAAGCCGGAAGCGAACTCGGCCCCACACTGCGGGCGATCGTCGGGGCTTTTGGCCATCGCGCGATCGAGAAGCGCGCTGAGCGTGCTCGGCAAATCATCCCTGACGGTAGCGAGCGGAATCGGCGGCTCATTCACGATGCGATAGAGCACAGAGGAGACCGATCCACCGGGAAAGGGTCTCGCGCCCGCCAAGAGTTCGTAGAGAGTCACCGCCAGAGAGCAGAGATCGGAACGACCGTCGAGCGCACGGCCGGAGACCTGCTCCGGACTCATATAGTTCGGTGTGCCCATCAAGGTCTCGTCGGCCGTCAATGCCGTCGTGGGGTCCTTGGCCAAGCCGAAGTCGGCAACCTTCACCGTGCCGTCTTCCAAAAGAAAGAGATTGGCCGGCTTGATATCCCGATGGACGATTCCGCGGCGATGCGCCTCTTCCAAAGCCAGCGCCGACCGCACCCCGACTTCGACGACCTTCTGAGCCGGGAGCAAGTGTCCGCGGCGGATGTGACGGTCGAGAGTGACACCGCGCAAATACTCCATGACGATATAAGGCGTGCCGTCGATTTCATCGACATCGTGAATCGTGACGATATTCGGGTGGTTGAGAGAGGCCGCGGCTCGGGCCTCACGAAAGAAGCGCTCCCTCGCCTCCTTCCGCTCGTCCGGCGGCAGAGCGTCGAGACCGGAGATGGTCTTGATGGCCACCAGACGATCGAGCGACGGGTCTTTCGCTAGGTAGACTTCACCGAGAGCACCTCGCCCAAGCGATCGAAGAACCTCATAGCGGCCGAACTGCCTCGTCGTCTTCTGCGTCATGTTTCCCTTCTCGCTAGAATTATGGCGCGCAGAAGAGTGAAAGTCCCAAGTGAGGTTCAGACGATGATCGGGCAGATCAGCCGAGACCGTTCCATCGACGGCCTCGTCCGCGTCGGCATGGCAGAGGTTCGAGAGATTCGAGAGGCTCCTAGCGCGATGGACCGGCTCGGCCGGGAGATCAACGATCTATGCGAAGCACTGCTTGGCGAACTCGCCGGCTTGACCCCTGCCGAGATGGATCGACTGCACGCAGCTCGCGCCTTGTACCACCGGTTCGGAGTGGATCCCACGCGGACTCGCCCAAGCCCCGAGGCCATGCTGCGCCGAGTGCTCAAGGGCAAAGCCTTCCCCCGCATTCTCCTCCCGGTCGATCTGGCGAATCTCTGGGCTCTGGCATCCGGGCTTCCTGTGGGACTTTATGACGCATCGAAGATCGAAGGGCCGCCGATCGTTCTGCGCCGAGGAGAAGCCGGTGAAAGCTACGCCGGCATTCGCAAACCCGACGTCCATCTCGAAGGACGCCTCGTCCTAGCCGATTCGCGCGGTCCCTTCGGCAATCCCTCCGCAGATTCGCTGAGAACCTCGGTGGACGAGGAGAGCCGACATCTCCTCTTCGTGCTCTTCGCACCCGGTGACCATCCCGCCGAGGAGATGAAACGACAGATGAGGTGGCTGTCGGCGCGCATCGAACGATACCTCGAATCCGCGCCGACAACGACGATCCTCACCTGATGAGGTCTCGAATCAGCCTCGTCAGACTCGATCGATGTCGGCGACGAATTTTTCGGCAAGGTCCCGGTGCACCTGCTCATCGAGCGTGCGTCCGATCACCTTCCCGGCAACGTCGACCGACAACTCAGCGACCCGGGTTCTGATCTGAGAGAGTGCAGCCCGAGTCTCCTGCTCGATCTGCCGCCGCCCACGCTCGACGATCCGCTCGTACTCTTCCCGAGCTTCTTGCACGATCCGCGTCTTCTCACGCCCGGCTTCGACCTGAGCCTGCGAGACCATTTCCGATGCCTCGCGCCGCGCGTCGGCCAACAACTGCCTCTGCTCGGCGAGAAGCTTTTCGGCGGCTTCGCGCTCGATCTTGGCCTCGTCGATGGCGCCGCGCATCGCGCTGTCACGGGCGTCTAGCTTGGAGATCATCATTCCCCAGCCGAACTTCCAAAGAACGATCAGCGTCATGAGGAAGAGGATCAACGTCCAGATCATCAGCCCCGGATCGGGCTGCGTGAGGGGATTGCCCCCGTCGGAATGCCCCGAGCCGCCGCCGGCGGCAAGGAGCATGACCGCGTTCGCCATCAAACCAGTCATGACGACCTCACTACATGATCACGACGAGAATGCAGACGACCAATCCGATGATCGCAACACCTTCGAGCAGGAACAGCGGCAGGTTGACGGCGGCCGTGATGCTCGAAGCGGCGGAGGGCTGGCGAGCGATGGCTTCGGCAGCGGCACCGGCGAGCCTGCCGATACCGATTCCGGCACCGATCGCGGCGAGTCCGGCTCCGAGTCCGGCACCCATCTTCCCGATGGTGCCGTCTCCCTCAGCAAACGCCATGCTCGGTGACATGACCATCATCAGAACCATGGCTACGAATGCGAACTTGATCAGCTTGGTCATTTCTCTTCTTCCTTTTGTAGTCGGTATCGACCTTCTGTCAGTGATATCCCTAAACCTTTGATGGGGGTAAACTCAATGAAAAGATTTCACTCAATATGATGAGGATACTCAATGATGAGGATGTAGGGCCATTCCGATAAAAACGGCCGTCAAGAAAGCGAAGACATAAGCCTGCACGAAGCTGACGATGATCTCGAGAAGCATGATTCCGGTCGACAGGAGGACTACCGGAATGCCGACGAATGCGCTCTCGAGAATGAATATCATCGAGAGCAGCGCGAGAAGCGCCATATGCCCGGCGGTCATGTTCGCGGCGAGTCGCATGGTCAATGCAAAAGGCTTGACGAACATCGAAAGCGTTTCGATCGGCAGCAGCAAGAACCACCGCACCGGGAAGGGAACCCCCTTGGGCGCGAGTTGCGCAAAATGTCCGACGACGCCGTTGTTCCATATGCCGAAGAGCATGATGGCGACGAAGGATACCGCGGCAAGCGTCGCGGTCATGTTGAAATTGGCCGTCGCGGTCGGTCCTCCGGCGAGGATCAGCAGATCCCCACCACCGACGTAGTGGTTGATCAAGGCGATCAAATCGAAGACCGGCAACAAGCCCAGCAGATTGCAGCAGAGAACGAAGAAAAAAAGCGTCAGAAGAAGAGGCGTCACCCTGCGCGACCAATCCTTCCCTATATATTGCGCTGCGATATCCCGATAGAAATGCTCCACGAAAGGATCGACGATCTGAGACCAGCGATTGGTCGGCACGCCGTTGGCGTCGTATCCCCGAGCGGCGGTCAGCATCCCGACGATCACCAAGACCGAGGCGATCACGAGCATCAGCACAGCCTTGCTGAAGCCGGTGCCGGCCCACCACTCACCGGAGTTGGCGATGTGGTGGACGATCAGCCCGCCGGCATCGAACGCCGTGGAGCCCTCCTCGCCATGGCCGGCCGCTCCGGCGGCACTCGCCAACACGCTTGCGATCATCATGGCTGCTTCCCTCTCCAGCGACTTTGGCGCCAAGCCTCCAGCCCGCCCGCCAAAGCCCATCCCAGAACCGAGCCGATCACCACGGCACCGGGGCTCCTCTTCAATACTCCCACACCGATCGCCACCACCACCAGGACCAGGATCATCCTGCCGATGAAGCGGATCACCCTCCCCCCCATGTAGCGGGCGAAGGGCTCGAGCCTCAACGGAACCAGCCAAATCAGCAGCGTGCATGCGCCCCAGGTCGCAAAGAAGGAACCCGCCAGGGAGGCCACGATCTGCTGGATATCCGTCTGTGCTAACTCCGTGCCGTTCAAGGCGTTGGCCCACCGTCTTTCCCGCCGCTCTCGTCGCGGCCGGGCTTTTCGGAAGTCCGCAGCGCCAATCGACCCACCTGATAGAGGCCGACGGCGGCGCCGAGCAGCACGCCCCCTAGGGTCAACCAGGGCGCCGTGCCCCAACGACCATCGAGCCAACGCCCTCCGAATACGCCGACGATCACCGCCGCGGTGAGATTCCAAGCCACACCCATGTAGGGCGCCGCCTGTCGCATCACCGTGGCCACAAAGGTCGAGGAACGCGCCGGATCTCCGGCATCAGGGTTGCGGATCCTAGCAGATTCCCGACGCCGCCGAAAGGGGGAATTGCCGTCTGCTTTCATCTCACGACGAGCATAACTCTTCTGGCGCCGATTGGGAGCCTGGGTCGATAATCTGCCGCCGAAGAGGAGCATGTCCATGCGACAGATTCTGGTTCTCGGAGCGGGGCAGAGTTCCCCTTACTTGATTCACACCCTGCTCGAAATGGCCAGGCAGCACAACTGGTTCGTCACGATCGGCGATATCGACCTCGATACGGCTCAACAACGCCTCGGCGATCATCCGCGAGGCAGTGCGATCTACTTCGATGTTCACGACACGGCCCTGCGTTCGAGTCAAGTCGAACATGCCGACGTCGTCGTCAACATGCTCGCCCCCGCGTTCCAAGATCTGATCGCATCGGAGTGCATTCGCCACGGACGTCATATGCTCAGCGTCTCCTACCGCAGCCAAGCGACACGCAACATGCATGCCGATGCCCAACGCAAGGGCGTGCTCTTGCTTTGCGAAATGGGGCTCGATCCCGGCATCGACCATATGTCGGCCATGGCTCTGATCGAGCGCATACGCGGCGAGGGTGGAGTGATCCGCGGCTTTCGCTCCTACGGCAGCGGCATCCCATCTCCCGACCAAGCCCAAAACCCCTTCCAATACTTGATCACCTGGAACCCGCGCAATGTCGTCATGGCCGGCGAACACGGCGCGCAGTACATGGAACGCGGCCGAATCAAGTTGGTCCCCTACAACCAGGTCTTTCACCACACCTGGCCGGTCGAAGTGGAAGGATTCGGCACGCTCGAAGCGTACCCCAATCGCGACTCGCTCTCGTACATGAAGTCCTTCGGTCTCGATGACGTCGAGACCATGATTCGCGGAACCTTGCGTTACAGTGGCTGGAGTGAAACCTGGGCCGAAATCGTGCGCCTGGGTCTGCCCAACGAAACCCTGCGGATTCCCGACCTCCACGCACACACCTATCGCGAGGTGATCGAGATGTTCCTTCCGCTCAATCTCGAGGGCGAATCACCGATCGAACGCCGGGTGGCGCGCTTCTTGGGCATCTCGCCGACCGGCCGCATCATGCAGAACATGCAATGGCTCGGCCTCTTCTCCAAAGAGAAGATCCGTTGCGAAGGCGACACCGCCGCAGCC
>JALUUK010000727.1 GCA_027021395.1 Acidobacteriota bacterium | reverse complement strand
TTCGTCTCACGAGAGGGCAGGTTTTCTTCGTCGAGCTTCTTTTGGTGGCCTCGAATCCAGGGCACGAAGGCGAAGGAATAGACCGCAGAGCGGTCGACTTTCATGGACGTTACGGCATCGATGGTTTTTTCGAAGGTTTCCGGTCGTTGGAAGGGAAGCCCATAGATCAGGTCGAGGTTGATGCCGGCAAAACCACGGTCTCGTGCGGCCTGCACCAAGGATTCCGTCATCTCCCGCGGTTGGATGCGGTCGATCGCCTGCTGCACTTCCGGCGTGAAGTCTTGTACGCCCATCGAAATGCGGTTGAACCCGAAATCGGCAAGCACGTCGAGATGTTCGACGGAGGTGACACGAGGGTCGACCTCCGCCGCCGCCTCGGCGCCGGGGGCCAACTCGAAGTGCGAGAAGAAGTGCGAGAGCAGATCCCGCACTTCTGCGGGAGAGTGGTACGTGGGGGTTCCGCCTCCGAGGTGAAGTTGCGAGACGCTTCGTCGGTGGACGAGATGCTTGGCGAGCAGATCGATTTCCTTTTTCAGGGCATCGAGATAGGGATGTGCGCGTTCTTTGTGCGGCGAGATGATCACGTGACAGCCGCAAAAGAGGCATCGGCTGTCGCAGAAGGGAAGATGCATGTACACCGACAGCGCCTCATCGGCAGAGCGGTCGCAGCGCGCGAGATGGTTCGCGTAGAGCTCGTCGTTCACGCCCTCGTGGAATTCGACGGCTGTGGGATAGCTCGTGTAGCGCGGGCCCGGGCTGTCGTAGCGCTCGATCAGTGCGGCCATTGCGCTGCGCGTCAGGGGAGGCTCGGAGGGATCGCGGGGTCGAGGATCGTCGTTCATGGTCGTTTTTCCTCGTGAACGGTGCGAATCAAAGCTTCGACGCTTTCGATGGGCGCTTCCGGAGTGATGCCGTGCCCGAGGTTGATGATATGGCCCTTGGGCGGCATCGCTTCGAGCAAGGCGGCGGTGCAGCGCCGGGTGACTTCCGGACCGCCGAGCAGAATGGAAGGATCGAGGTTTCCTTGAATGATCGCTCGCGGACCGAGCGCTCGGCGAACGTCCGGAAGGTCGACCCGCCAGTCGAAAGAAAAAGCCTCCGCCGGAAGGTCCTTCATCTCTTCGACCAAGTGTGGTGCGCCCTGCAGAAAAACGATGAGCGGCGCACCGGTACGCCCGACCTCGTCGAGAATGCGAACGAGGTGAGGTCGCACCCACCGGCGCCAGTTCCGTCTCGAGAGCAGTCCCGCCCACGTATCGAAGATCTGAACGGCGTCGGCGCCGGCCTCGATCTGATCGACCAAGTACAGCGCGGACATGTCGGCGAGCCGAGCGAGCAGATCGTTCAACAATTCCGGATCGGCATGGGCCATGGCGCGCAGCGCAGGAAAGCCGGTCACTCCCCGCCCTTGAACCAAGTAAGCCGCGATGGACCAAGGCGCACCCGCAAAACCGAGCAAGGCCGCCCGGCCGTCGAGTTCCTGCTTGACGCGACGAAGTGTCTCGGTCACCTCCGGCGCGATGCGACCCGCTTCCGGGCTGCCTAGAGATTCGAGATCCTTCCGGCAGGATATCGGAGTTTGGATCACCGGCCCCGGATCGAAGCGTACGTCGATGCCCAAAGCAGAGACCGGGCTCATCAGATCGGCGAAGACGATGGCTGCATCGAGCGGAAATCGCTCGATGGGCATCATCGTCACCTCGGCAGCGAGTTCCGGGTTGCGGCTGAGTTCTTCGAAGGAATATTTCTTACGAAGGTCGCGGTATTCGGGCAGATAGCGGCCGGCTTGACGCATGATCCAAAGAGGTCGGCGCTCGCTTTCTTCTCCGCGCAGTACGCGCATCATCAGGTCGCTCATGGTCTATTCTCCGGTTCGATCGTAAGACGGTAGCCCACACCGCGTACGGTATGAAGGTGCTGCGGATCGCGCGGATCGTGTTCGAAGTGTTCGCGCAATCGTTCGATCACCCCGAGGATCACGCGCGTGGAAGGGAAGACTTCGTGTCCCCAGACCTTTTCCAAGATCGTTTCGCGGGAGACGGGCTGGTTGCCGCCTTCCCACAAGGCGCGAAGCACGCCGGCTTCTTTTTCCGTCAAGAGAACTTCGCTTCCATCCCACGCTTTGCAGTGCAAGGTGCGGAAGTGGATTTCGTTTCCGGCGAATTCCAAGACCTCTTCCTTGGCGTCCGCCGGCCAGAGTCGTCGACGCAAGACGGCTTCGACGCGCAGCAGGAGTTCGGGTAGATGAAACGGCTTGGCCAGATAGTCGTCGCCCCCGGCGGCAAGTCCGCGAACTCGATCGTCCGGTCCGCCTTTGGCCGTCAGAAAGAGCACGGGTGTATCGCATCCGTTCTCGCGCAACTTCCGACAGATCGCGAAGCCGTCCATGCCGGGCAGCATCACGTCGAGGATGGCGAGGTCGAATTCTTCATCGAGAAGGCGCGCGAGCGCGTCCTTGCCGTCTCCTTCGATGAAGGCCGTATGCCCTTCGTCTTCCAGATTTTCGCAAATCCCCTCGGCGAGATCTTTTTCGTCTTCGACGATGAGAATGCGTCCTTTCTTGTAGCTCATGACTTCTCCTCGCCCGGTGGCCAGAAAATGCTGAAGGATGCGCCCCGGCCGGGGCCGTCGCTCGACGCCTCGATCTTGGCGCCGCCGAGATCGATGAGGCGCTGCACGATATAAAGACCGAGACCGGATCCTTCACCGCTTCGCCGCAGTTCGTCTCCGGGGCGATAGAACTTTGCGAACAAACGCGCTGCTTCCTGTGGGGGGAATCCGGCGCCGGTATCGACCATCTTCAGCACGACATGACGGCGCTGCCTCTCTGCCCGGATCTTCACCGCACCGCCGCCCTGGCGTCGCACGCTCTTGCGTGCGTTGTCCAAGAGGTTCGAGAGCACGGTTTCGACCGCTGCGGGGTCGGCTTGAATTCTCAGATCGGAGGGGATGTCGATCTCGACCTCGACGCCCGACGAAAGCAGGCGATCGCCGGCGCTCTGGACGACCGAATCGACGACCGGTGCGAGGTCCATGCTGACGCGTTCGATGTGGAAGCGCCCTTCTTCGAGGCGCGCGGCATCGAGAAGATTGCGAACCATCGACTCCACGCGGTGAAGATTGCCGAGAATGCGCTTGATCAGCCGTTCGCGGCGTTCCGGCTCGGGGTCTCGCAGTTGGATGGTTTCCGCGGCGAGGCGCACCCCGGCAAGCGGACTCTTCAACTCGTGGCTGACGACGGCGAGAAAATTCTGCTGTCTGCGCCGCAAGCTCGCTTCCTGATGCAGAGTTCTCCAAAGCACGACGATCCCTGCAAGAAGCACGAGAAGGAAGAAGCCTCCTTCCCAAGCATAGCGCCGGCTGCGCCGGTCGGTGACGTCGTCGAGGTGCTCGAGCACGGAAGGATTCACCCGCGGCGTTCCGTCATCCAAGATCACGATCTCGTTGAAGAGGTCGATCACCTCTTCGGCCGAGGCGCCGCGATCGAGCAGATCCGCCGCCGCTTTTTCATCCTGAAGCAAGTGCTCGTGCATTTCCGCGCGGGCTTTGTCGGCAAAGATGGCTTGATCGATCACCCACCAGCCGACCTGCGCGACGCAGACCGCCAATAGGACGAGAAAGCCGATCTGGATCAGGCGCGTACCGCGCATCATGCATCCCCTTTCGGCCGGCAAGGCCCTCCTTCATTCCGGGAGCGCGGGGCCCCGGTCGGCTCCTCTGCCATGCAGACTTCTCGTCGCGCGATCGCGGCGGGAAGAGACCGGTGGGCTTCGCTACGCATGCTCAACGATCCTGTTGCAGTTCTTCCCAGGCGGCGGCGGCCGTTCGTAGGGGATCGGTTCCGCGCGTACGGGATCTGCGCACTCGTCCGGCACGTTCCATCACGGCGAGCAATTCGATGTCTCCGCCTTCGAGGGTTCGGCACCACGCGCCGAAGGGGAGTTGGCAACCTCCCTCGACTAGGGCTTGCAGGTGTCGTTCGGCGGAAAGGGGGATCGCGGCCTTGGCGTCGTGCACGGCGCGCACTGCCTGTACGAGGTCTTCGTCGTCACGCCGAGTCTGCAAAGCGAGCGCGCCCTGCGCGGGTGCGGGCACGAAGAGCGCGGGGTCTAGACGGACGCGTTCGATCCCACGGAAGTCGAGCGGGCCTGCGGGCAGAAAACGACTTTCTTTTTCCAATCGACTCAAGCCGGCGGTGGCGAGCAACACGGCATCGAAGTCTCCCTTGCGCAGCCTGTCAAGACGTGTGGGGACGTTGCCGCGCAACGACTCGATGCGCAGATCCGGACGCATCTCTTGGAGCAGGACCTGCCGGCGGCTCGAGGCGGTGCCTACGAGCGCGGCCGGACGCAGGGGAAGCATGCCGTCGGCTAGCACGGCTGCGCCGGAGGGTTTTTCGAAGGCTTCTTGACGAATCAACAGGCAGTCGGCCGGGTCCACTCGTTCGGGGATCGCCGCCACGGTGAGTGCATCGGGGCCCTCCGTGGGAAGATCCTTGTAGCTGTGCACTGCAAGATCGATGCGCCCATCGAGCAGCGCGGCCTCGATTTCTCGGACGAAAAGGCCGGGCGCTCCGATCTCGCCGAAGGGGCGCACTTGATCCTTGTCGCCGGCCGTTCGAATGACGACGGTTTCGCATTCATGGCCGAGGGATTCCATTCTTTTCAGAATATCCGCGCTTTGGGTTCGTGCGAGGGCCGAGCCTCGCGTGCCGATCTTGATCTTCACAACGTCTCCAATCGTCGGCGGTCAGTGATCTCCGCTCGATGGTTCCGTCGGTGTCGCCGGATCTGCCTTCTCGTCGAGCGTGGTGCTTTGCGCGTGTCCATTCGTGTGCGGCGTACCGGCGCATTCGTGCGTTTCGTCATCGCTCGGTGCGCCGTCGAGCGATGGCGGCTCCTGCGACGATCGGCCGTTTTTTTGCCCGCGCGATGCGCGACCGCTTTGGCGGACGTTTTCCCATTCTTTGGCCAGCGTTCTGTCGGCGTTCGAGAAAAACGTATCGATGGCGTCGAGACCCTTGTGCATCGCCACGGCTCGGAGGCCGAGGCTCGGGACATGGGCGAAGCGCCGGGCGAGCGTTACCGCCCACGCTTCCACCGCTTCGCGCTGCGCGTCGTCGAGCCCCGGCAGAGTCTTGGCCAGCAGGCGTTCGACGCCTTCGACAGCGGTTTGGCGATAGCGTCTTTGCAGTGCGCCGAGCATCGGAGACAGTTCCCACTCGATCATCTTCTGCCGGAATTCGAGCAATGCTTCATCGATCATGTCCCGCGCGTCGGCGGCGGCGTGGACGCGCTGGTCGCGATGGATCTCCGCTTCGGCGATGATCTCCGCCATGCCCAAGCGCGGCAGGGCGCAGGCCGCAGCATCGGCGGGATCCACATCCGGTGGGACGGCCATGTCGATCAGGAGCGGGGGCTCGCCGGATGGGGTACGTGCCGCCAAGCGCTCGAGCGTGGCGCGTCCTAGCACGGCGGTTTTTGCCCCCGTGGCCAGCACCAGAACTTCCACGGGATCGGGGTTGCGGCGGAAGTCTTCGAGGCTGCGCCCGATGCCGCCGATCTCGCCGGCGAGGCCAAGTGCTCGATCCGCACTGCGGTTGACCACGACGATGCGATATTGATGCTCCGCCAAGGTGCGTGCGCAGCGCATGGTCATCGGAGAAACACCGACGACGGCCAAACGCCCCGGCGTTCGATAGAGGCGTTCTTTCGCCTTCTCGATGGCGATTTCAGCGAGCGACGTGCGGCCCTCGGCGATGGAAGTGGCCTTGTGAACGGCGGCCGCGACCCGCAATCCTTCCTGCATGACGAGGTCGCAGCGCGGGCCGCTGACCCCGGCGCGTTGAGCGAGGTGCCAGGCTTCTCGTACTTGGCCGGTGACCTCGGTTTCGCCGACGCGCGCGGAGTCGAGGCCGGAGGCGACGCAGAAGAGATGTTCGACGGCGCCCTCTCCGGCCCATGCCCGCAGCGCGCGCGGTGCTTCGCCGGGTTCGGGTCGGCGTCCGGCCAGGGCTTCGAAGATTCGGGGGCGGTAAGCCCGCAGAGGGACGTGCGCGTCGGCGACGAAGAGAAGCTCGACGCGATTGCAGGTGGCGAGGTAGACGATCTCGTCGGCGCCGACGGCCTCACGCAGCGCAGGCAAGCGTTCTTCCCGCTGGTCGACGGGAATGGTGAAGCGGGCGAGTGCTTCAGGTCCGCCTTGACGCCAGGATAGTCCGACGATGCCGATGCGTTGCATGGAAAGCGGGCCCCTTTCGGCGGGTCACCCAACCCGGATTCCGCGAAGAACGGAATCCGCGTAAAAGCGGGATGGACAAGGGTCCATTCTGCCGTCCGCCCCCCGCCGGGGCCACCGCAAGTCCCGCCTTTACCGACTCTGCGCGTCGTGTTTTCCGCTCATCGAACGATGGCGGAGGTCAGTCGGCTAGGGCTCGGCGGATCCGCGCTTCCAGGGAGTCGAGCAGCAGGGGATGGTCGACCACCGCTCCGGCACGAAGGAGGTGCTTGCCTCCGGCCTTGCGGAAGGCCGCGGCGCCGCGTTGGTCGAGTTCTTCGAGCGTTTCGAGCCCCTCGGTGAGAAAGCCCGGCGCGACCAGTGCGAGTTCGTGCGTTCCTTCTTGGGCTAGCGTCACGAGCCGGTCTTCGGTGGCGGGTTCGAGCCAGCGTTCCGGCCCGAAGCGCGATTGGTAGCAGATCTCGGCGCGGTCTTCGTCCCATCCGAGCGCCTCGAGCAGGCCGCTGAAGGTGCGCCGACAATCGTCGCGGTAGGTACCGCCCTCCCGACGGTCGGTAGAGAGCGGAATGCCGTGAAACGAGACCAAGAGTCGTTGCGGTGCGCGCGCCCGCTCGGGCGCGTTCGGAAGGGACCGCTCGCCTCGGCTTCCATCCCGAGCGAACGCTTCGCGGCAGCGGTCGGCGACGGCGGCAAGGTAGCCGTCGTCATCCGGCGGCAAGTCCAAGGGAAGGAGCCGTTCGGTGAAGCCGTCGCGCTCG
>JALUUK010000726.1 GCA_027021395.1 Acidobacteriota bacterium | reverse complement strand
AGTGTTGGAGATGCCGGTGCGCAAGGGTCTACCCCAGGGCATCGGTGGATTGATCGAAGAGGTGAAGGCCCCCTCGTTCTCTACTGCGGTCGGTTTGACGCTTTGGGAACTCAGGCACGGCCGCAAAGAACGCGCCAAGGCCGCGGCGGCGAAGAAGCCCCTGCGCGTTTTCAGCGGCATTCGCCGCGGAGTGCGTCAAGCATCGTCCTGGATCGGAAACATGTTTTGAGCGGCAGTACCCATAGGCGGGATTCGGAGGAGCAAATCATGGCCCGGAAGAAGAGTAAGAACGTCGTCGAGATGCCCACGACGGCAGAGTCTCGAGAATTGCGTTTTACCATGGACGACATTTTCGACGACTCGTCGAATCAGCAAGACGATCTGCCGGACGAGCAACGCGACACTCGACCGCCCGGCGCGATCATCAAAGTCGTCGGGGTCGGCGGAGGCGGCAACAATGCCGTGAACCGCATGATTCAAGCCGGTGTGGACGGCGTCGAATTCATCGCGGTCAATACCGACCACCAAGCGCTCGCCGCATCCTGCGCGGAAAACAAGATCCAAATCGGGCATCGCGTCACGCGCGGCCTCGGCTCCGGCGCCAAGCCGGAGGTCGGACGTGAGTCTGCGCTCGAAGACACCGAAGCGCTGATCGATGCGCTCAGCGGCGCCGACATGATTTTCATCACCACCGGCCTCGGCGGCGGCACCGGAACGGGAGCTTCTCCGATCATCGCCGGCCTCGCCGCAGAACTCGGTGCGCTCGTCGTCGCGGTCGTCACCAAGCCCTTCGGCTTCGAAGGGCGACGACGACGACGCCAAGCGGAAGAAGGTCTCTCCGAGCTACGGGATGTCGTCGACACCGTCATCGCCATCCCCAATGACAAGCTCTTGCACACCGTCGACCGCCAGACTTCGATGAATCAGGCCTTCATGCTGGCGGACGACGTCCTGCGCCAAGCCGTTCAGGGCATCTCCGATCTGATTCTCACCACCGGAGACATCAACCGCGACTTTGCCGACGTGCGGACCGTGATGGAAGGCATGGGCATGGCCTTGATGGGTACGGGCATCGCCGAGGGTGAATCTCGCGCGGTCGAGGCGGCGCAGGCTGCCATCTCCTCTCCCTTGCTCGAGGATGCGTCGATCGAAGGCGCGCGCGGCGTGATCTTGAATATCACCGGCGGCGACGATCTTGCGCTGCACGAGGTCAACGATGCCGCGTCGATCATTCATGATGCTGCGGATGAAGACGCGACGATCCTTTTCGGCTATGTCACTCGAACGGAAATGACGGGCAAGGTCAAAGTCACGGTCATCGCCACGGGCTTCGACAACGGCAAGACGAGAAGCGAAAAGCGCGAGCACGAGCCCATCATCGAGCGTTCGCTCCCCACGGAACCCATCGCCGCATCGCACGCACGCGCGGAAGCGGAACCGGCGGGCGATCCCTCATTGGTGGTCCCTCAGCAGCATCGAATCGACATGGACGATGCCTCCCTTTTCCCCGACGATGGGACGATGCCCCACATGGATCGCCCGATCGACCGCGACGACTACGAGATCCCCGCATTTCTCCGGCGCATGCAGGACTGACGTCATGGCCCTCGCAGAGACTCCAAAACGTATTCTCGCGATCGACGACGATCCCGACGTTCTCGACCTCTTGCGTACGATTTGCCGAAGTGCCGGGCTAGAGATCCGAGAAGCCTTGGACGGACGCAGCGGCATTCAGCGCGCGCTCGAATGCTCTCCGGATCTAGTCCTGCTCGATCTGTCTCTGCCCGACATGGACGGCCTCGATGTGCTTCGTGAGTTGCGCACGCGACACGGATGGGCCGATATCCCCATCGTGATGCTCTCCGCCCGGCGGACGGTGGCCTCGCGGGTCACGCTTCTCGATGCCGGAGCCGACGACTACATCGTCAAACCCTTCGATATCGCCGAGGTCGATGCGCGCATTCGCTCTTGCCTGAGACGCCGAGCGCTGACCACCAAACTCGAGCGAAAGAATCTCGAGCTACGACTTTCCAACGAGCGTCTGAACGAAGAGGCCGGCACCGACCACTTGACGGGCCTAGCCAATGCTCGCCGCCTGCGAGAAGTCGTCGCCGATGAGTTCCTCCGCGCCGAACGTTACGAGACGCCGCTGTCTTTGGTCATGGTCGATCTCGACGGCTTCAAGGCCGTCAACGATGTCCACGGCCATCCTGCGGGCGACCGGCTGCTTTCATTGCTCGCGCAAAGACTGCAGACGCTCGCACGATCGACGGACATCGTCGCACGCTACGGAGGTGATGAATTCGCCATCGTGCTGCCGCATACGGGTTCGGCTGAAGCCCTACTCTTCGCGCAGCGAGTCTGCCGGCGCTTCGACCAAGCCCCGGTGCGCCTCGCCGACGGCTCCGCCTCGGCGGTGCGCTTGAGCTGCGGCGTGGCGACCTATGCCGATTCCCGATGCGCTGCGACCGCCGACGAGTTGATCGAGCAAGCGGATGCCGCGCTCTATCGAGCCAAAGCCGAAGGCGGAAACTCCGTCGTTTCCTGGGACGGCACGCATGCCGGGCGCCGCGGTCATCCCGCGTCTTCCAATGACGAGATGCCTCGCTCCGACCAAGGAGCGGGTGCTGTATGAAGCAAGGGGGGAAGAGAATCAAGACCGACGCCACAGTCACACCACATCCCACCCCTTTTCGGCGCATGTCGCGCCGCCGGTGTTCGTTCGGACAACGACGACACCGATGGACCCGTTTGCTAGATCGGTCTCTCTTCCCCCCGTTTTCCTCGAACCCGGCTTTTTCTATCTGCTGAACCCGGAAAAGAAAGCTGCGCTCATCCAAGCGGATGGTTTGCCAAGCACGCGAAAGTAGTGCAGTTTAGCGGGCTTGCCGAGGAAGGCTCGGCGGGAGCGAAGAGGCAAGCCATCATGTCTGAGGCACTTTTCCGCAATATCGCGATCATTGCGCACGTCGACCACGGGAAGACGACTCTAGTCGATGCCATGCTCAAGCAGGGCGGAGCTTTCGCCGCCCACGAGTCCGTCGAAGAACGTGTCATGGATTCGATGGATCTCGAGCGTGAACGTGGAATCACGATCCTGGCGAAAAACACGACCATCCGCTTCCGTGGAATCAAGCTCAACATCGTCGACACGCCGGGCCATGCCGACTTCGGCGGCGAGGTCGAACGCTCGCTGCATATGGTCGACGGAGCGCTCCTGCTCGTCGACTCGAGCGAAGGCCCGCTTCCTCAGACTCGCTTCGTCTTGAAAAAAGCGCTTTCAGTCCGCATGCCGATCATCGTCGTCATCAACAAGATCGACCGCAAAGACGCACGCATCGAGGAGATCATCAATGAAGTCTACGACCTCTTCATCGATCTCGATGCCGACGAGAAGCAGTTGGAGTTTCCCATCGTTCTGACCAATGCGCGCGACGGGATCGCTCATCGCTCGCTCGACGACGGCTCCGACACGCTTCTGCCGCTCTTCGAGACCATCGTCGAGGCCATCCCTCCACCGGCATGCGACAACGATGCGGTCGTCCGGTTTCTGGTCACGAACCTCGACTACGATGCCTACGTCGGCCAACTCGCGCTTGGGCGCCTAGTGCAGGGTCGCTTACGCATGGGCAAGACCTATGGATTGGCCGTCGAATCGGGCAAGGTCAAGCCGGTGAAGTTCTCTGCCTTGTTCACCCACGAAGGGCTTACGCGCACCAGCGTCGATCTCGTCGAAGCCGGCGACATTGCCATGGTTGCAGGCATCGACGATGTGCAGATCGGCGATACGATCACCGATTTCGAAAACCCCGCTCCCCTGCCCCGCATTCATGTGGATGAGCCGACGGTTTCGATGGTCTTCATGGTGAATAGCGGACCACTCGGCGGGCAGTCCGGAAAACTTCTGACCTCACGGCAGATCAAGGCCCGGCTAGAGCGCGAAAAACGGCACAATGTCGCCTTGCGCATCAAACCGACCGACCGTGCCGACGCCGTGGAGGTCTGCGCTCGCGGAGAACTGCAGCTCGCCATTCTGCTCGAAACGATGCGCCGCGAAGGGTTCGAGCTGCTGGTTTCCCGCCCGCGCGTGCTGACGAAGAAGGAAGACGGGGTCCTTCTCGAACCCGTCGAACGCGTCCACCTCGACGTTCCTGAAGATTTCGTAGGCGTCGTCACCGAAAAGCTTTCCATACGAAAAGGTCGCATGGAAAACTTGATCAACGTCGGCTCCGGGCGCGTGCAGCTCGAGTTCGTCTGCCCCGCCCGCGGCCTGATCGGCTTCCGAGGCGAGTTTCTCACCGACACCCGCGGAGGCGGCGTGATGAACACACAGCTCGAGGGCTACAGACCCTGGTTCGGGCCGATCCCGCATCGCACCACCGGCGCGCTCGTCGCCGATCGCGCCGGCAAGGTCACGGCCTATTCCAGCTACGCGCTCGAAGAGCGAGGCGAACTCATCGTCCCCGTCGGCGAAGCCGTCTACGAAGGAATGATCGTCGGAGAGCGCAACCGTGGCGATGACCTCGATGTCAACATCGTGCGCGAGAAAAAACTCACCAATATGCGCTCCGCCACGGCCGATGCCTTCGTCACCCTTCGTCCGCCAAGGCGCCTGAGCCTCGATCAAGCCATCGAGTTCATCGCCGAGGATGAACTCGTCGAAGTCACACCCGACAAGATCCGCCTGCGCAAACGCGAACTCAACTCCTCTCAACGCGAAGTCCTGAGAAAACGCAGCAAGAAAGACCCTTGATTCTCGCAAGAACGCCGTCCGCTACCTGAGGGGACGTTGCCGGGCGGGTATGACTACTCGAAGAGTTTGATGAATTCCGCGTAGCCTTCGGTGGCTAGGTCTTCTTTGGGAATGAAGCGGAGTGCGGCGGAGTTCATGCAGTACCTCAGGCCCGTGGGGGGCGGGCCGTCGTCGAAAACGTGCCCGAGATGCGAGTCGCCGTACTTGCTGCGTATTTCCGTGCGCGTGACGAAAAGTCTGCGATCGACCTTTTCGACGATGTTTTCCTTCACCAGCGGACGAGTAAAGCTAGGCCATCCCGTTCCTGATTCAAACTTGTCTTTGGACGAAAACAGCGGCTCACCCGAGACGACATCGACGTAGATCCCCTCGCGATGGTTGTCCCAATAGGCATTCTTGAAGGCCGGCTCGGTGCCCTCGTGCTGGGTCACTTCGTACTGCGCGGTCGTCAGACGCGCACGCAATTCTTCAGGTGACGGTTTCCGAAAGTTTCCGGGATCCCAAGAGGTCGGCGAAGCGGAGGATTTCTCTTCCTCCCATTTCCTCTCCGTGAACTCGTTGCGCCCCGATCCCGATTCGTAGCGCTTGTAATTTTCCGGAGATTTCTTGTAGTAGTCCTGGTGGTACTCTTCGGCCGGGTAGAATTTCCCCGCCGGCGTGATCTTCGTTACGATCGGCCGATCGAAGCGGCCGGAAGCCTCGAGCGCGGCGCGCGATTTTTCCGCGGCGATCCGCTGCTCCTCGTCGTGATAAAAGATCTCTGCTCGATATTGCGGACCGCGATCGACGAACTGGCCGCCGGCATCGGTCGGATCGATACGTCTCCAGTACATGTCGAGCACATCGTCGTAGTCGAGCTTTTTGGGGTCGTAGTAGATCTGAACCGCCTCTGCGTGAGAGGTGGCTCCGGAGGAGACTTGTTCGTAGGTGGGATTTTCTTCGACCCCGCCGGTGTACCCCGAGATGACCTCGATGATGCCCTCCCGCGGCTCGATGGCGGCTTCGATGCACCAGAAGCATCCACCCGCAAAAGTGGCGAGCGCGGCTCCCTCGAGACGATCGCTTTTCTTTCCCATCTTCTTGCTCTCCGCCCCCGGAACGACACAGCCGAATCCCCAGCAGACCAACAGCGCCGCTGTGAGAAAAAGCGACACCCTTGGAGCCGCCTTCCGATCCGACCCGAGCCGTGATGATGCTCCGTCGACGTTCATGATCTCGACTCCCATGGCGGCCACCCCGACGGGCGCGGGGGCGGCGAAGCCATTCTACGACCGCTCGACGCCGTATCGAAAGCAAAGCCCGAACGGGGACCCTCGCCCGAGCCGAAACCCGCAGAAACAGGGCCAAGAACGGCGATCAACGGTTGACCGCGGACCTTTGAAAACCAAGATTCGCGGGCATGAACGACGGACGCCCCGGAGATTCCGAGGTTCACCGGCTGGTGGATCTTCCGTTTTGGGGCTGGGTGATTCTCCTGTCGATTGCGGCCTATTTCGTATGGCTGCCGGTCGAAACGGGAGGGCAGATCCGGCTGGCAGCCGCCGTGATTCTCGGATTATTACTGCTGCGTAAGACTACCTCTAGCCGTTTCGCCCGCACGATTTTTTGTTTTTTCGGAGCTTTCTTGACATTGCGCTATTTCGTCTGGCGCACCTTCAACACGATCTCGTTCCACGACATCTTCTCTTTCGCCTCCGCATGCGCCCTCTATCTGGCGGAAGCCTACGGCGTCGTAAATTACATGCTCGGCCTCTTCGTCAATTCCGAGCCGCTCGACCGCGAAGCGCCGCCGCTGCCCGACGACCCCGACCTGCTGCCGAGCGTGGCCGTTCTGGTTCCCACCTACAACGAGGAACCCGAACTGCTCGAATCCACCCTGCTCGCGGCCAAGCAATTGCGCTACCCCCCGGAGAAGCTCGAGATCTACCTGCTCGACGACGGGGGAACCATCCAAAAGCGGGATGATCCCGATCCGTTCAAAGCGGCGGAAGCGCTCGAGCGCAATCAAGAACTTCAGCGCATGTGTGAACGCATCGGTGCGACCTATCTCACGCGGGAAAAGAACGAGCATGCCAAGGCGGGAAATATCAACGCCGCATTGCCGCATACTCGTGGTGACCTCGTCCTGATCCTCGATGCCGACCATGTGCCGACGGTGGATTTTCTCGAAAGAACCGTTGGACTGTTCATCGAAGACCCCAAGATGTTCCTCGTTCAGACTCCCCACTTCTTGATCAACCCCGAT
>JALUUK010000725.1 GCA_027021395.1 Acidobacteriota bacterium | reverse complement strand
TCCGCGAAATCGCGGAGATCACCGGCAAGTCGGTCGCGACCGTCGAGCGGACTTGGCGCTTTGCCAGCAATTGGCTGGCGGACGAGTTGGAAATCGAGGCATGAGCGAAGGTGAAGATCGCGAGCGCCGTCGGCAGCGCTACGAGAAAGCCAACGAGTGGTTCCACCGCCTAGTCGACCGCGACGAAGACGACGCCCGACGCATCCTGGAAGTCGCCTGCGCGGATGACCGTGATCTCGAGGAACATATTCTGCGCCTGC
The DNA here is from genome assembly GCA_027021395.1 of Acidobacteriota bacterium. GTDB lineage: Bacteria > Acidobacteriota > Polarisedimenticolia > J045 > J045 > JALUUK01. Next base: position 6,763 of record JALUUK010000725.1, on the reverse strand, counting down.
TGCGGAGGGAATGGGCGGGCGGATCATCCGCCAACGTCTTGCGAGTCCATACCCGCCGATCTCCCGCACCGGACCTGCAACCGGGAGAACGGATCGGCCCGTACCGCTTGGAGAAGCTGCTCGGCGAAGGGGGTATGGGCCTCGTCTACTTGGCGGAACAAGAACGACCGATCCGTCGCAAGGTCGCGATCAAAGCGCTCAAGCATGGGTGGTGGGGAGAGCAGATCCTAGCTCGCTTCGAGAACGAAAAGCAAACATTGGCGTTGATGGAACACCCGTGTGTCGCAAAGGTCTATGACGCCGGAATTCATGGCGAGGGGCGCCCCTACTTCGTCATGGAATATGTGGACGGAATTCCCTTCATCGAGTACTGCGATCAGCACCGACTCGGAGTTCGCGAACGATTGGACTTGTTTCTGCAGGTCTGCGATGCGGTACAGCACGCCCACCAAAAGGGCGTCATCCACCGCGACTTGAAACCGTCGAACGTATTGATCGCTCGGCAGGACGGTGCGCCGATGCCCAAAGTCATCGACTTCGGCATCGCCAAGGCGGTCTCCCAAAAGCTGATGGACCGCACGCACGTCACCGAAGAAGGACAGTTCGTCGGCACGCCGGAGTACATGAGCCCCGAGCAGGCGGATGTCGGCGCCGAGGACATCGACACGCGATCGGATATCTATTCCCTCGGTGTGCTCCTATTCGAAGTGATGACCGGCTGTCTGCCCTTCGATGCCGCCGAATTGAGGAAGGCCGGCTTCGCCGCCATGCAGCGGATGATCAAGGAGCAGGAACCCCCTCGGCCGAGCACGCGACTCGTGGCGCTCGGCGAGCGCGCAAGCGAAATCGCAAGACAGAGAAATACCGATTTGCGCGATCTCGTCGGCAAACTAGCAGGCGATCTCGACTGGGTGATTCTCAAAGCGTTGGAGAAGGACCGCGACCGGCGCTACGCCAGTGCCACGGGTTTCGCGACGGACATCCGGCGTCATCTCAACGACGAGCCGGTGAGCGCTCACGCTCCGACGGCAGGCTACCGCCTGCGTAAATTCGTTCGTCGCAACCGGGCTACCGTCTCTTCCGCCGCCATCGTCATCGTTGCACTGCTCGCCGGCTTGGTCGTGGCCGGCATCGGTATGGTTCGGGCGGGACGAGAAAGGGATCGCGCGCGACTCGAAGCGGAAAAGGCGACCGAAATCGGGCGTTTTCTCTCGGGAATTCTGACTTCCGTGCAACCGGAACGCACCCGCGGCCGAGAGCTGACGGTGCGCGAGATCCTCGACGAGGCGGCCGGGCGAATCGATGGCGCGTTTCCCGGAAAGGAAGAGGTCGAGGCGTTGATCCGGCTGTCCATCGGTGAATCCTATCGGGCTCTCGGGCGCTACGGGGAAGCCGAGAACCACCTTCAAAGCGCCGCGGCGCTCGCTCGGTCGAGCATGGCCGAAAACGACCCCTCCCGTTTGCGAATCGAAGTCGGGCTAGGCTATCTGACGATGCTGCAGGGAAGATATGGAGAAAGCGAGCGCCTGCTTCGGCCGGCGCTTGAAGGCTTGATCGCAGTCCGAGGAGAGCGGCACGAACGCACGCTTCAAGCGATGAACCTCTTGGCGCTGGTGCTGATGGAACAGGGAAAGAATGCCGATGCGGAAGAACTCTTCCGTCGCGTCGTGTCCTTGCGTTCCGAGATGCTCGGAGAAGATGATGCGGAAACCCTGCGTGCCGTCGCGAACCTTGCTCGCGTCCAGCTCGGACAATCCGAATTCGATGAAGCGATCATCTCGTCGGAGCACGCGGAACGTCGCAGTCGCGCAGTCTTGGGAAGCGATCATCCGGTGACCATCTATGCGATCAGCGTCCATGCTTCGTGCTTGGAGTCGTCGGGCGACATGGGCGCGACGGGACGGCTGCGCCGAGAGGCATACGAGCAAAGCCGCAAGGTTTTCGGAGTCAGCCATCCCTATACCATTCTTGCGCTTCGCCTTTTTGCCGACCATCTCGGCACGATGGGACGAGAAGAAGAGGCGCGCTTGCTGCTGCGAGAGGCGCTGCACTCGCAGCGGGAGCACCTCGGACCGACTCATCCGCAGACTCTGGAAACGATGATCGCGTTGGCCAACCATCTTCCCTACACGCGAAAGGAGAGTGGAGATCTCTACCGCGAGGTGCATGAGATTCGCTCGGCGATGCTGGGGCCGGACGACCCTACTACGATCGATGCGCTGAACGATCTCGGAATCTGGCATTGGCGGTCGAATCAACTCGACGAGGCGGAGCGCGCTTTTCGGCGCGTCATCGAGGCCAGAACGAGCACCTTGGGGGGATCTGCGGGCCTGACACTCGATGCGCAGAGCAATCTCGCTCTGGTTCTCAAAGGCCGAGGCCGCCTTCCTGAAGCGGAACGCATGCAGAGAGAAGTCCTCGCCGAGCGTCTTTCCCACTTTCCCGATGACTCCCCGATCGTCGCCGGCGCGCGCCTCAACCTAGCGCTTTCGCTGATGGACTCCGGTTCGTATGAGGAGGCAAGGACTCTGCTTGCCGCCGTTTTCGAAAGCTACCAGAAATCTTTCGGGAAAGACCATCGCAAGACGCTCGATGCTGCGGCCACGCTGTCGCGAGCGATGATCGAAGTCGGGCGAGAGCGCGAAGCGGAGCGCATTCTCAACCGGGCGCTCGAAAGATCGCTCGTCGTATTCGGCGAAGATCATCTCGTGACCAAACGCATTCAGGCCAACTTGGGTCTCAGCTACGCCGGGACCGAGCGCAGTGCCCGAGGAGAGCGATTACTGCTCGATGTCTGGAAGTGGTATGCGAGTTCTTTCGGCGGCGATGCCCCTCGCAGCATGATGATCGGCCGCACGATCTCCGACTTCTATCGCCGCGCAGGGCGAAGCGCCGAAGCGCTCGAATGGGAAGACGGCCGGCCATCGTCCGGCTTTGTCGCGAATGCTCCACGTGAGAAACGCACATGGTGAAGAGCTTCGTCCATGCTCCGCTACGATCTGCACGTTGTTTTGAATGTGGGCTCCCGCTCTTACCAGGGACCCTCTCCGTCACAGACGTTGTTGTAAGCGGCGACTTGGTAGAACCAGGCTCCGCTCGGTGAAACATCGCCCGTGGTATCCACCCACTGGATGTTCGGCTCTGCTGCATCCATGTCGATGACGTCGCTGGCGATGATCGGCCATTCGCCGTACGGAGTTCCGGCATCGGGCGAGCGGTAGATGTTGTAGCCCGTGACGTCTTCCGGCTGGTTCGGATCTTGGAAGTGCAGGACGTTGTTGCCATTGGCATCGATCGTCTGTGCGTAGATGTAGACCACTTCGTCGGGCGTGAAACATGATCCTTCCTTCCGGATTCCCGCACTCCACTTCGAGGAGTCGAGGTTCTCGTGCGGAGGAACGATCGATGCCGTTTCGCCCGTCGTCGGATCGGCGTCGCTGTCGAGGGAGTCATCGGCTCCCTGGTCCTGAAGCGTGAATCTGTAGCCCGATGGTTTCAAGAAACGGACGCGATAGGAGGTATTGGTTTCCACGAAGAAGCGATACTCGCCGGCAGCGTTCGTTAGGACTTCGTCCACTACGGTGCCTCCGGACTCTTCTACCAATTCGACCACAACGGAACCGACAACTCTCTCATCCGATTGGTAGATCCCGTCACCGTCACTGTCGCGCCAGACGATTCCCCCAATGGCGCTCGTCTGCGTAAGATCGCTTTCCTCCTGCCCGCCCCAGGGGACGGTAAACCAACGGCTCGCGGTCAGAAACGGCGAGGTCGCGGCATCGTAGATGAAGCGCATCCGCCAGTGGTAGCGGCCCGGTTCCGGAGAATCCACCAATTCGTTGAGGACGACACCGCCGGTGCCGGTGCCGGTATCCGACCACGCGCTGCTCGTTTGGGTGTTCGTCCCGTCGAGGAACTCGCCCATTCCCTTCACCTCCCATTCGAGCTTTACGTTTGCACGCCCGAGCGGCGAACGTCCAATGGCCGCGAGGCGGAAACCCTCCAGAGAGCGTGAATGACCTTCGCGCGCGATCAGCCGCGTATCGTCGGCTCGACGTTGCTCCGGCCGAAGACTCAGCCCTGCTCTCTCATTGCCGTAGTAGACGAATGCGCGCCCTTGGTCGGTGTTTACATCGTCGAACGTATTCGCACCGACGATGACATCCGCGTAGCCGTCCCCATTGACGTCACCGGCCGTTCCGACTGAGACTCCGTAACCAGCCCCTGCTTGGTCACTCTCCGCCATCCAGTCAGCGGTCGTGGAAATCCCCGAGGCCGAGCCGTGGTAGACGTAAGCACGTCCCTCGTCGTTCTCGCCGTTGTCGTAGAAACGTGCTCCGACAATGACATCCGCATAGCCATCCCCGTTGACATCACCGGCCGTTCCGACTGAAGCGCCGTACTGGGCGTATGGCTGATCGCTCTCCGCGGTCCAGGCAGCGCCGGTTGCGAGTCCGGAGGAGGAGCCGTGATAGAGGTAAGCACGTCCCTCGTCGATCTCGCCGCCGTTGTAGCCCGGGGCTCCGATGACGACATCCGCATAGCCGTCGCCGTTGACGTCGCCGGCCGTTCCGACTGAAGCGCCGTACCGGGCATCGAGCAGATCACTCTCCCTGGTCCACGCCGCGGTGGTGGCAAGACCCGAGGCCGAGCCGTGGTAGACATAGGCTTTGCCCTCATTGCTCTGCCCGTTGTCGTAGGAATCTGCTCCGACGATGACGTCGGCATAGCCGTCGCCATTGACGTCGCCGGCCGTACCGACCGAGAAGCCGAACTTGGCAAAGCTCTGATCGCCCTCCGCGGTCCAGGCCGCGGTCGTCGAGATCCCCGAGGCGGAGCCGTGGTAGACGTAAGCACGTCCCTCGTCGCTCTCGCCGTTGTCGTAGTAGTAAGCACCGACGATGACGTCGGCATAGCCGTCACCATTGACGTCACCGGCGCTTCCCACCGCATTGCCCAACCGAGCACCGACCTGATCGCCCTCCACGGTCCAGGCTGCGGCCGTCGAGATCCCCGAGGCGGAGCCGTGGTAGACATAGGCTTTGCCTTCGTTGCTCTGCCCGTTGTCGTATCCATAGGCACCGACGATGACGTCGGCATAGCCGTCGCCATTGACGTCGCCGGCCGTTCCGACGGACCAGCCGAGCTGAGCACTCGATTGGTTGGATTCCACCGTCCAAGCCGCGGTGGTGGCAAGACCCGAGGCCGAGCCGTGGTAGACATAAGCTCTGCCCTCGTCGCTCTGGCCGTTGTCGTAGAGGTTGGCGCCGACGATCACGTCGGCATAGCCGTCACCGTTGACGTCGCCGGCGGTCGAAACCGAGATGCCGAGCCGAGCTCCCGGCTGATCGCCGTCTGCGGTCCAGGCGCTGGTGGTTGCGAGGCCCGAGGCGGAGCCGTGGTAGACGAAGGCGCGTCCTTCATCGACTTCGCCGTTGTTGTCGAGATACGCGCCGACGATCACGTCGGAGTAGCCGTCGCCGTTGATGTCACCGGCGGTCGAAACCGAAACGCCGTAGCGCGATCCGTTTTGATCCGGCTCGGTCGTCCAAGAGGCGGTGGCTTCGAGCCCCGACTCGGAACCGAGGAAGACGAAGGCGCGTCCTTCATCGGCCTCGACGTTGTCGAAGCGGCGCGCACCGACGATCAGATCGGCATAGCCGTCGCCGTTGACGTCACCGGCGGTCATCACCGAGTCGCCGAACCAGGCGTCGGCTTGGTTTCCTTCCGCACTCCAATCAGCGACCGCGCTCGGTCCGGAGGCGCTTCCGTAGTAGAGGTAGACTCGCCCTTCTTCCACCTCCGGGTTGGCATAGAGCTGCGCGCCGACGGCGAGATCGGCATAGCCGTCGCCGTTGACGTCGCCGGCGGTGGAGACCGTGTCGCCGTACTGAGCGCCCGCTTGATCGCTCTCGCCGGTCCAGTCGGCGGTCGCCGACAGACCTGCGGCGGAGCCGAAGTAGACGAACGCACGCCCCTCGTCAGTCTCGCCGTTGTCGAAGAGCTGCGCTCCAATGACGACATCCGCGTAGCCGTCGCCGTTGACGTCACCGGCCGGTCCGACCGAAGAGCCGAACTGGGCACCAGCTTGATCGCTCTCCCCCGTCCAAGCCGCCGTCGTGGAAAGCCCGGAGGCCGAGCCGTGGTAGACGAACGCACGTCCTTCACCGATTTCAACGTTGTCGTAGTAGCGCGCCCCGACGACGACGTCCGCGTAGCCGTCACCGTTGACGTCACCGGCCGTACCGACCGAATAGCCGAACTGGGCATTGGTCTGATCGCTCTCCGCGGTCCAGTCCGCGATGGTCGAAAGTCCCGTGGCGGAGCCGTGATAGACCAAGGCGCGCCCCTCTTCGGTCTGCCCGTTGTCGTACGAATAGGCCCCGACGATGACGTCGGCGTAGCCGTCACCGTTGACGTCGCCTGCCGTTCTGACGGACCAGCCGAAGTAGGCGGACGACTGATCGGATTCCGCCGTCCAAGCCGCCGTCGCCGAAAGCCCTGAAGCCGAGCCGTGATAGACGTAAGCGCGCCCTTCGTTGGTCTGACCGTTGTCGTAGAGGTAGGCGCCGACGATCACGTCGAAATAGCCGTCACCGTTGACGTCGCCTGCCGTCGAGACGGAGATGCCGAGGCGGGCATTGGCCTGATTGCTTTCCGCCGTCCACGCGGCGGTGGTGGCCAAGGGATCGATGACGACGGGGTAGAGTGCATCGCGGTCGTCGAAGACGATACGAAGGCCGCGTATGCCGGCTTCGGAAAA
>JALUUK010000724.1 GCA_027021395.1 Acidobacteriota bacterium | reverse complement strand
GACTGCGGATTTCAAAAAGAATATGCGGATCCTTTTGGACGGAAAACCGATGGCCGTCATCTCTCACACCTTGCACACTCCCTCCGCGCGGGGGTCCGCTACACTGGTGCGAGCCAAGCTTCGCAACATTCTCACCGGAGAGTTTCTGGAAAAGACCTTCAAGTCCGGCGAGGCTTTCCGAGAGCCCGACTTGGTCTACCGCCAAGCTCAGTTTCTCTACTCCGACAATGACGACCTGCACTTCATGGACGAAGAGACCTTCGACCAGTTTTCGCTTCCCGCCGAGAAGATGCCAGAACTCACCCCCTGGCTGACCGAGGGGCTATCGCTTCGGGCCGTTCACTTCGAAGGACAGATCGCCTCGGTGGAATTGCCCAAGACGCTCGAAGTGGAAGTCCTCGAAGCCGACCCGGCGGTCCGCGGAAATACGGCCTCGGGAAAAGTTCTCAAGCGAGCCGTCGTCGCCGCCGGAGCCGAGATTCAGGTGCCTCTTTTCGTCGAGGTCGGCGAGAAGATCGAGGTCGACCCCCACGAAGCGCGCTTCCTCCGTCGTTCTTGAACCTCGGCCATTCGCTGACACCAGCCGAAGGCAAATCGAACTTTTTTTCTCCGCATATAGTGGCAACGGGTTCTCACCGATCATTCACCGTTCGATCATCTCTGATTTCGTCCGCCCATGCGCGCATCACACGCTTCGCACATCGCTTGCGCGAAGCTGAACGCCGACCGAATGTGGGCTTTGAATCAAGCCCGAGCGTTGTCCAGAGTACTCGCCCTGCCCGGGGAGACGACGGTGTTTCGCTCAAGATACGCAGCGCTGCTGCTTGTGCTCTTTTTCGTATCCAGCCTTCCAGGCTTCGGGACGAGCATTCGCAAGTACACGCTTGAAGAGCAAGCCGGCCAAGCCGAGGGAATCTATCTCGGCCGGGTCCTAGAACAGAAATCCTATTGGAACGAAGAAGGCACGCTGATCCTCACGGACTACACGATTGCGGTGCGCACTACGATCGCCGGTGCGGCTCGTTCCAGACTCGTCATCACCGAGGTCGGTGGTGAAGTCGGTGATATCGGCCTGATGATCCCGGGCGCGGCCTCCTATTCGGTGGGGGAAGAAGCGGTCATCTTTACGCATCGTGAAGCCGGCCGCTTGATGACCCTCCACTTCGAGCAGGGACGATACAAGGTCGATACGATCCCTCGAGGACGACAAGAACCGCAACGCTTCGTCACGGATCCTCTTTCGAACCTCCCGGTCGATCTCGATTCCTTCGTCGACCGCATTCGAAGGGCGAGGGTGAGCCCATGATGATGACGCAGAAGATCGCCCTCGCGTCCGGATCGTTGCGCCGCTTCGCGCCTCGACTTTCGGCGGCCGCTCTAGCCATCGCTCTTTGCGCTCCCTTCGCTCACGGGTTCACCCGATCAGCCGGCGGAAGCGGCAGCGCACCGGTCTATCTGTCGTGGTCCTCGGATACGGTGACCTACGTGATCAACGACCAGACCAGCAGCGCGCTAGCGAACATCGAGGCGGGAAGCGATCCCATCTCCGCCGTACGCCGATCATTTCAGAATTGGGGCGACGTAGAAACCTCGCGACTCGCTCCAACCTATGGCGGAACCACTTCGGCCACTTCCGCGGGATACGACGGTTCGAACGTGGTGACATTCGTCGATACGGGATTTGCCTACAACGGAGCCCTTGCCGTGGCGCAGTACTGGTATTCGACCAGTACCGGTGAAATCGTGGAGGCGGATGTCGTCTTCAATCCCTCCGTCAATTGGTCGACCATGAGCGGCGCCTCGAATGTCTACGATATCGAAGAGGTCGGGACGCATGAAGTCGGGCACTTCTTCGGCCTTGCGCATTCGGGAAGCATGTCGGCAACCATGTACCCCTACGGCAAGGATGGAAGCCAAACCGAGCGACGTCTCGATAGCGACGACATCGCCGGGATGTCGGAAATCTATCCGAAACCTTCGTTCCAGAATCAGCTCGGCGCCATCAGCGGAACGGTGACCCGCGGCGGTACGGCGACCTTCGGCGCTCACATCGTGGCGGTCGATGCGAACGGGCGCCCTTACGTTTCCACGGTCTCGATCAAGGACGGCACCTACACGCTCGTCGGCCTCCCGGCCGGAAACTATCAAGTCTACGCCGAGCCGTTGGACAAGCCGGTCCAACAGGGCAACCTCGGCGGTTACTGGTCGAGCGCATCCTTCCCGCTCGACTACCTCACCGAGTTCTACGGCGGTAACACCACGCCGACGACCATCGCAGTCGCTGCGGGTACGACGGTCACCGGCGTCGACATCGATTGCACGAACACGACTCCGACGATCAACCCGCGTATGATCGGTCGGCAGCCGGCGGGCGGGGGCGGTTTCAGCGTCTCTTCCACGGTGATGACGGTGAAGCAGGGCGAGGTTGGAACCTGGAACATCGTCATTGCAGGCGAGGGACTGACTTCCCCGACGACTTTCGAGATCATGGGCTCGCAGGTCACTCGAACTTCGAACTTCTCTTACGGCACCTTCGGTAGCGGATTGCCCTACGTCAAGGCCTCCTTCGATTTTGCGGCCGCCGCCGAGGACGTTCCGCGCGTGATTCGCGTCGAGCGCAGCGACGAAGCAGCCGCGATCACCGCCGCCATCGAAATCCTGCCGTCCGAGCCGAAATTGAGCTTCGAACCTGACCCGCTCGATCCCGACTCGATGCTGATTCGCTGGTACGGTGAAACGGCTACGTATCTCTTGATGCGGGACACGCAGAGCAACTTCCTCGCCGCCTCGTCCGTGCAGAACTCGACCGATCAGCACTACAGTGACGTCAACGCATGGACGGACGGTCAATCCTATTTCTACCGGCTCGAGTGATCGCTCTGGTTTTTGCCTTGCAACCGGAGGAGAATGGCCGTCACTTAGGGGTGCAGCTCTGATGCTGCGCCATCGACGTGGAGGTAGAAATGGTTCGGTTTTGTTCGCTATTGACCGCTATCGCCTGCATGACCCTGTTCCCCTTGGCCTCCCCGGCCAAAGCAGGCGATGCCAAAGCAGCCGACGAGCGCAAGGTCGTGGGGATCAAGAATGACCCCGTGGCGATGGCCTGTGTCGCCCGTTGCGCCGATGACTATCTCGCCACGAAGGTCCAATCGGACCGCTCTCTCGCCGACAAGCTCGAGATCATGGACGTGGATGTCGAAGCCTGCTTCGGTGAGTTCCCCACCGCTCCGAAAAACCTCGGCTTCTGCCTCCAGAAGATCGAGACACGGCGGCGCACGGCGCTCGATGAGTATCAGACCTTGCTCGACAGTGCGAGAACCGCCGCATGGACCTGCTACCGCGAGTGCTTACCGAAGCAGCCCAAGTCCGCGGAATAGCTCAGCGCATCCACCCAGACCCGAGGCGCGAACACGGACTTCGCTCAGTCGACCCAGTCGGCGAGGAAGATGTTGGTGTCTCGCGGTGAAGAATTGTAGCGGTTCGAGCCGAAGACCAGCATCTTGCCGTCCGGTGAGAACATCGGGAATCCATCGAAGCCTTCCGTGTAGGTGATGCGCTCGAGATTCGATCCATCGAGATCGATCATGTAGAGGTCGAATTCGCGACCTCGATTCGGATAGTTCGTCGAAAAGATGATCTTCTCACCGGAGGGGTGAAAGAACGGACCGAAGGATGCCGCCTTGAGATTGGTGATCTGCCGTACGTTCGAGCCGTCGGCATCGGCCACGTAGAGTTCGAGAAGATTCGGCCGAATCAGCCCTTGAGCCAACAGATTCTTGTAGTCATCGATTTCGCTCTTCTCTTCGGGGTAGTGGGCCCGCCAGACGATCTTCGAACCGTCGGGCGAAAAGAACGCCCCCCCATCGTAGCCCAAGCGATCCGTCAGGCGCACGACGTCGGAGCCGTCGATATTCATCGTGTAGAGATCGAGGTCGCCGTCGCGCATCGAAGTGAAAACGATGCGGTCGCCTAGGGGAGAAATCGTGGCTTCTGCGTCGTAGCCTTCCGTATCGGTCAGCGCAACCAGCTTTTCACCGTCACCGACATAGAGGTCGTAGCTCGAATACAGCGGCCAAGTGTAGCCGAGAGAATGATCCGGCGGCGGAGGGCAATCGTCGCCTCCCTCATGAGTCGAGGCGTAGAGAAAGCGCCGATCGTCCGGGAGGAAATAAGAACAGGTGGTGCGACCCTTGCCCGATGAGACCATCCGCAGGTCGCTGCCATCGAGGTTCATCGTGTAGATCTGGTCGCATTCATAGGGGGCTCGATTACTCTGGAAGATGAGTTTGTCGCCGCCGAAGGCGAAATAGGCCTCCGCGTTGTCTGCTCCGTCGCTGAGCATGCGCAGATTGGTCAGATGCCTTTCGTCCGGATGGCTATCGACCTTTCTGGCCTTGAAAGACCCGGGAATGGCGCTTTGATCCACTGCGCCGGACTCACTCTCTTCTTTCGTCTGAGATGAGGAAGTGCAAGCAAAACTCAGACCTAGAGCGGTTGCAAGAACCGCCCACAACGGCTTTTGCGAGATTCGAGCGGACATCCACGGCTCCTTCGGTCGCTCCTGTGGCGACCGTCCTCCGAGCACAACGGCTGGAAAAGGACGGATACCTTCTCACGACCCGACCGCGTCCGCAATCGAAGCTTGACCTAGATCCGCACGGACTCCTAGGGACAGGCGGAGGGAGTGCGGGGCGCGCCGTTGCTGTCGCTACCCGCGCCGGACTCGCCGCAAGAGTTCTCGCCGGTCACGAGATAGTGGAAACCGGCCCCAGCCGTGGGAAGTTGGGGATCATCGTAGGTCGTACCCAAGACTCCAGCGGCCAAGCAGGCCCAATTCGGGTCGAAGACCTCGGCGAAATCTCCGCGGTAGACATTCGACTCCGTGGCTTGATTCCCGAGGACCCACGTCAGCTCCGTCTTGCTATTCGCCGTCCAAGCGAGATTCGAAGACTCGCCGGCAACTTCCGACACGCTCGCATCGAGCGGTGCGCAGTCCGCCGCATCCTCGACACCATCACCGTCGTCATCCACGTCGCAAACGTTGCCTAGACCGTCTGAATCGGTGTCGAGTTGATCCGGATTGGAGTCGTTGGCGCAGTTGTCGCAGGCATTGCCGATCGCGTCCCCGTCGGAATCACTCTGATTGGTGTTGGCAACGGCGGGGCAATTGTCGATTCCATCCTGAACCTCATCACCGTCACCGTCGCTGCAGACACCGGTATTCGTCAGCAGCGCGTTCGTCCAGGGGCTCGGGGAATGGTAGGCGTTGCATTCACCTTGATCGAGCCCGTTGTTCCCCCCGTTGATCGTCCCGTACATCAAACGGCGACTATCATTGGCGTGCGGCAATCCCGTATTGTGACCGTATTCGTGAATCCACAAGATCGCCTCGGTGGTCAACGACGAGTACTTCCGCACACAGATTCCATCGCCGGGAGTCTGGGCACAGCCTGCGATGCCGAATCCAGGACCTCCGCACCAGCTGATCGTGCGCACGACCTTGACTCGTGACACCGGATCGTTGAGAGCAGTGCTCAGTTCGCTCCCATCGTCGATCGTGTCCAAGCCGTCACCCGAGACCCCGAAGACCTTGTCGCCGCCGGAACGCGAAAGAGTGATGCAGCAGGCGACGTCCTCGTTGTAGTCCGCCCGACCGGCCCGCAGATTGCCGTTGTCGAGCACGTCGTCCAATCTGCCATTACTCATCTTGGAAGGAATATCGACGTGATTGGCCCACGTGATGCCGTTGTCGTGAACGCTCGGCTGCGTGTCGAAGATCCCTCCTCCCAAAGTCACGTCCGGCTCTCCTGCTGCGGGATCGCCGTTTCGAGTCGCAGTTCGGTCGTCGCTCGTACCCTTGACCTGCGGCGAATTTCCGTCCGGAACGACGGAAGAGATCGGCGCGAGAATCTCATCGAAGCGTCCGAGGTGAATCTCCGCCGCGGGGCGAAGATCGCGAGCGTTGCTCAAGAGCACGTGCCCTCTCGCGATCGCCGACAAGCGGCGACGCGCCGTCGCATCGCCGGTCCAGGCCAGACCGCGCATCGCCGCCTCGAGCAAGTCCGCGCGCAGAGCCGCCGGATCCTTGCCTCGAGACGCCGCGAGACGTAGCTCGTCGTCTGCTTCTATGCCGGCGGTCCAACGCATCAGAGTCGCCAATGCATCATCGTCGCCCCGAGAGGCCAAGATCCCCATGCCCTCCACGGCCAAGAGCAAGGCGGCATCTTCTTCGGGAACGTCCCAAGAACCCGGAGGATTCTCGAGCAAGCGACGAAAATCGGCGGCGACCCGCCCGCTTCGATCGAGCTGCGCGAGAAAGAGCACGACGTTGTCCCGACGAGGAAAGCTTTTGTCGAAGAGAAGCGTTCGCAAGCGCGGCACAGCCTCCTCACCGACCTCCGCGAGTGCTAGATCGCGGGTTACACCATGGATGTAGAGTCGGGACATCGCCTGACGAAGATCGGCTTCGGGGGCTCGCTCTTTCTCGGAGGAGGTCTGCGCCCAGGCCGCCGGCACTGCAAGCGCGAAGCAGCAGGCCACCAAGAGCAGGAAAACCACCGCCGATTTCGAAACGATGAAAGAAGGCAAGCCCAAGCGACCGGCGCTCTCGCTACGAGCGACTCGGGTGAGTTGTCGGAGCATCTCTCGCATCCTCCCGAAGAGCACCCGCCGAAAGTGGAGCAGACGGCGACTTGGCGACGAAACGAAGATCACCGCGACGTGCTCCGACGGCGAGAGCGGAGATGCTTACTATACGTCGCTTCCCAAGAGCCTGCGCGACAGAAAATTCGCGCCGAAACGCCCCGGATCACCTCCCCCCGGAAAGGCCCCGATCCGCGAACCTTTCGTCAAATACTTCTAGAGCACTCCCCGACTTCGCTGAAAACGGGGCCTATGATCCGGAACCACTCGGCTCGCGTTTTTCTGCTGCGCGGGGTGCGCCCAATACGAGGGATGTCCACAACACCAAGAGCAAGGAGACCGCAAGGAAGACGGCGGCAAAGGCTTGATGGAGAGTCGCGAAGATCATCTCCGAGGTGGTGATGATCTGCGGTACGCCGC
>JALUUK010000723.1 GCA_027021395.1 Acidobacteriota bacterium | reverse complement strand
CCATCAGTTCTTCGAAAAAGCGCGAACAAGCCGCGGCGGGAGCCGCTGCGCCTCGCACCGAGATGCGCCCCTCGCGACCGCTCAGCTTGACTCCGAAGGTGCTTTCGATCAGCTTGAGGTTGGCATCGAGATGGCCCAAGATGGCCTGAAAGGCTCTCTCGGGAAAATCGAAGTCCGAGACGATGGTATCGGATCTAGAACGGTTCACGGTATCACGACCAGAATGACTCTCTCTGCCTCGAGTTCGGCTCTAAACCAATCTGCGAAGATCCAGGCATCTCATGTCTCGCCGACTTCGGATGATTCGCGAAGCCATCAGCCTGGAATGCTCGATGCTCAGTATACTCACTTGCGGTCGGCTCGCGATTTTCCGTAGATCCCGTCCCTTCGCGCCCCGTCCTTCCACCAGCCGGCGGGTGCGCCTTCGAACTCGCCCGCACGACTCGTCAAGTCCTGGATCGGGAGCACTCCCGCGCGAAGGATCCTGTGGACCACCCCGGAAATAACCGCTCCCATGAGTCCGAGACATCGACTCGCCGGGCAAGCTAGCACCGCTCAACTACCACGTCAATCCCTGCTCGTTGTAAGCTGTAGCCCTCTTGGAGGTTCAAGAACCGGTGCGAAAAACATCTGTGGGATATCTGCTCGTCGCGCTGCTCGCAGCCGGACCGGCCACGCAGGGCTGCGCGGGGGAAGATCGCCGCCCACGCGGCCCCTCGGTACTGCTCATGACCATCGACACCCTTCGCGCCGATCACCTCGGTTGCTACAATCAGACCGCACCGGCACGAACTCCCTTCATCGATTCCCTCGCCGAGCGTGGCGTCCTTTTCGAAAAAGCGTGGACCACCGTTCCACTGACGACGCCCGCCCACGCTTCCATGCTCACGGGGCTCTACCCCACGGCGCATGGCGTGCGCAACAACGCGCGCTATCGGCTGCCGGAATCGAGCCTATCCATCGCGACCCTGCTGGCCGATCAGGGATATTCCACGGGCGCCTTCGTCTCCTCCTATACGACATCGCGAGTCTTCGGCCTCGCACGGGGCTTTGAAACCTACGACGACGACATGGGACACGATCCCTCCGGCAGAGTTCGCCCGCAACGACCCGGCACCGAAATCATCGATCGAGCACTGTCTTGGTTCGATACCCTGGGAAAGAACGACGCTTTTTTCGCCTGGACCCATTTCTTCGATCCGCACTCCCCCTATACGCCTCCTCCCCGCTACGCAGCGGAATATGAGGATCTCTATGCAGCCGAAGTCGCCTACACGGACGAACTCATCGGCCTCTTCCTCGAGGAGTTGGAAAGCCGCGGCCGGCTCGACGATACGATCATCATCCTGGTCTCCGACCACGGCGAGGGATTGCGCACACACGGCGAGATCGAGCATGGAATTCTGCTCTATGAAGAAACCGTGCAAGTTCCCCTGATCATCGTCGCACCGGAGCGAGTCGAAGCGGGCAGACGCATTCGCTCCCTCGCTTCCATCGTCGACCTCGCCCCTACGCTGCTCGCTCTGCTCGACCTGCCGATTCCCCAGGAGATGCAAGGAATCGACCTACTGCAGGCCGACGCCGATCCTTCACGTTTGCTCTACGCCGAAACATTGCAGCCCTACGAAGAACTCGGCTGGTCGCCGCTCTACGCTCTAAGGCGAGCCGACACGAAAGTCATTCTCTCCTCAAAGAGCGAAGCCTACGATCTCGCCGTGGACCCGCGCGAGAGCAAGGATCTAAGCGACGATCGTGAACTCATCGAGAGCTTCGAGAAGCTCTTTCGACACTTCATCGAGACACGATCTCGACCGGAAATGCTCGCCGAGGCTCTCGGGGGAGCGATCGAAGAAACGACCGAGTCCCTCGAGAGGCTCGAAAGCCTCGGATACGTCGCTGGTGGAGGCGCTGCCGGAAACGAGACGATGGTAGCTCCTCCGCTCGAGGGGCGAAATCCTCGCGAGGCGATCGAGGACTACCACCGTTTCCAGCGCGCCAATTTGCTCGTCAAGCAAGGGCAGGCCGACGCCGGCGTGCGCATTCTCGAGCGCCTCGTGCAAAACGACCCGAACAATCCGCAGTTCCTCTTGAAGTCGGCGCTGGCGCTGGCCAAGACGGGACGAGATGATGCGGCGGAAGCTCGCTTCGAAGAAGTCATGCAGAAGCATCCCAACTTCGTCATCGGAACGCGCTTTTTTGCCGCTCATCTGCTGGCGAGAGGGCGACCGCTCGAGGCGCGCTCGGTGTGGCTGGCGTTTCTAGAACGCTATCCCGATCCCGTCGACGTGGCGGACGAGATCGCCCGTTGCGAAATCGCTGCGGGCCTACCCGAACAAGCCGCCGAACGACTGAGCGTGCAGGTCGATCGGCATCCCGAGGATCTGGAATCCTGGCATGAACTCGGGCGCGCCCGGGAAGCGATGGGCCTCCGCGACGAGGCGCTGCTCGCTTTCACGCGTGCGCTGACGATCAGACCGACCTTTCGTCCGGCTCTGAGCGAAGCGATGAGGATCTATCGTGATTCCGATCAACGCGAGCAGGCCATCGCCTTGCTCGAACGTTTGGTCGAAAAGGCTCCGGAAGATCCGCTGCTGCAAGAGTGGCTGAAGAAATGGAGTGCCTCGCGATGAACGATCCATGGCAACGCATCGAGGAAATGCTGGCCACCGTGACGAAGACGCCGTGGCAGCAATCACTGCTGATCACCGTCATCACTCCGTTGATCGCTTGGCTTGCAGCGATCTTCGTCGTCAAGGTCTTGGGTCGGCTCGCCAAAGTCACCGCATCCGATCTCGACGACGAATTGATCACACGCATACGCGGACCGGTGGCGGGCTCCATCGTCTTGGCCGGTCTCGCGATCGCGGTCGATATTTCCTTTGTCGACCGGTTCAAAGGCCTTACGCAAAGCCTGCTGGGAACCATCGCGGTCTTCCTTTGGATCTCGTTCGGATTGCGCTCGAGCTCCTTGATCTTCTCTTGGCTTGGCGAACGCTCGGCAAGACGAGAGAGTTCCGTCTTCCAAGCCAAGACGATCCCGCTCTTCGACAACGTCGCCAAGGTCTTGATTCTCAGCTTCGGGATCTACTTGATTTTCTTGTCCTGGGGCCAGAGCCCCTCCGCTTTGGTCACATCAGCCGGCGTGCTCACCTTGGTCGTCGGACTCGGCGCCAAGGACACCTTCGCCAATCTTTTCGGCGGGCTCTTCATCCTAGCCGACGCCCCCTACAAGCTGGGGGACTTCATCGTTCTCGATGGCGCCGAGCGAGGTGAAGTCACGAAGATCGGGCTGCGCTCGACGAGAATCCTCACGCGCGACGATGTCGAAGTGACCATCCCCAACGCGCTGATCGCCAACGCCAAGATCGTCAATGAATCCGGTGGCCCGTGGAAGAAGTTCCGCGTACGGGTGAAGGTGGGCGTCGCCTACGGTAGCGATCTCGAGAAGGTCCGCCGCATTCTGCTCGCCGCCGCGAAGGAAGATACCCGGGTCTGCAAAGATCCGGAACCTCGTGTTCGCTTCCGAACCTTTGGCGCATCGAGCCTGGATCTGGAACTCTTGGTTTGGGTCGATGACCCGGTCTTACGCGGAGCCATTCTCGACGCGCTCAACATGGAAGTCTACCGTCGCTTCCGCGAAGAAGAGATCGCCATCCCCTTCCCCCAACGTGATCTTCACATCAAGAGCTGGCCCGCTTCCGCGCAAGCCGCCCCGCTCCCCACCTCCGAGCGCGACAACTCCGACGAGGTCGAGAATAGATGAGCGTTCTTCTTCATGAGCTGCACCTCGAGCATGCCGAAAAGCGACCGGATACGACGGCGATCGTCTTCGAAGAACGCCGACTGACCTACCAGCAAGTGGAAGAGCAAAGCAACCGCCTCGCGCATGCGCTCGCCGATCGCCGCATCGAGGCTGGAGACCGCATCGCCCTTCTCCTTCCCAAGTGCCCGGAGGCGGTCGTCGCCATGCTGGCCGTCATGAAGGTGGGAGCCATCTATGTCCCTCTCGATCCGGCGAGCCCGACGGCCCGCCTCGGCAAGGTCATCGCCTCCTGCGAGCCGGCGATCATTCTCGCCGGAGGTGTCAAGGCCGATGTCGCGATCGAAGTCTCGCGGATCTGCACCGCCCCACTCGCCTGGATGGGTCCGGGTCCGGCGCCCGAGAAGCTGCAGCCGGCGTTTTCTCCGAACGACACGTACTCTCCGGCAACGAGCCCGCTCGAACGAAAGGTCTCACCCACAGATCCTGCGCATATCCTCTTCACCTCCGGGTCCACCGGCCAACCAAAGGGCGTCGTCATCACGCACGCGATGGTTGCCGAGTTCATCACCTGGGCCAACGGCTATTTCGGCACGACAGAGCAGGACAAGGTCTCCGGACATTCTCCCCTCTTTTTCGACCTTTCCACCTTCGATATCTATGGAGCCCTCGCAGCCGGTGCGGAACTGCATATGGTTCCGCCAAACGCCAACCTCTTGCCGCACAAGCTCGCGGACTTCATTCGCAGATCGAAGCTCACGCAGTGGTTTTCCGTTCCCTCGATTCTGAACTACATGGCGAAGTTCGATGTCATCGAAGAGGACGACTTTCCATCGCTTCAGAGAATTCTCTGGTGCGGCGAAGTCTTTCCTACCGCTGCGCTGCGTCACTGGATGCAAAAACTGCCCAAGATCCGCTTTACAAATCTTTACGGACCGACCGAAGCGACCATCGCTTCTTCGTATTACACGCTGCCCTGCTGTCCGGCAGACGACCGCGAAGAGGTCCCCATCGGAACGGCTTGCGCGGGAGAAGAACTGATGGTGCTCGACGACCGACTCGAACGCGTCGCCCCGGGCGGTGTCGGAGACCTCTACATTGCCG
Source organism: Acidobacteriota bacterium (assembly GCA_027021395.1). Taxonomy (GTDB): domain Bacteria; phylum Acidobacteriota; class Polarisedimenticolia; order J045; family J045; genus JALUUK01. The sequence goes on along the minus strand of JALUUK010000723.1, from coordinate 23,780 downwards.
GGGTCGGATTGAGCCCGGGATACTGGCGCAATCCCGAAGCGAGTCGCGCGGCTTTCCTCGAGCACGAGGGAGGCCGCATCTACAAGACCGGAGATCTTGCCAAGGTCGACGAGAGCGGCTTGTTCTACTATTTAGGCCGCGCCGATTCGCAGATCAAGAGCCGCGGCTATCGCATCGAACTCGGTGAGATCGAAACGGCCCTCCATTCCTTGGATTTCCTGCGCGAATGTGCGGTCGTTGCGATCGACACCGGTGGTTTCGAAGGGCATACGATCTGCTGTGCCTATGCGGTGCAAGAAAACGTCTCCACCGCGCCCCCCGCCATCAAGGCTCGCCTGCGTCAGCTGATCCCCCCCTACATGATACCGAGTCGATGGCTTTGCCTTGACGAACTTCCCAAGACCCCCAATGGAAAGATACACCGCCCCGCGCTGCGCGAGCGCTTCCAAGCGGAGATGAACGCATGATCCCCTTCGACCCTGCCGAAAAGAAAGCCGCTTTGCGTATGCTGTCCAACGGTCTATTCGTACTGACCGCCAGGAGCGGCGATACCATCGCTGCGTCGACCATCTCCTGGACGACTCAATGCTCCTTCGTACCGCCGTTGGTTGCCATGGCCTTACGCAAGGACAGCAAAGCCCATACGCTCTTCGAGCAGAGCGGGAATTGCGCCCTTCATCCACTCGCGCTCGAGCAGGTAGCGATGGCCAAGGCCTTTTTCACTCATGATCTCGAGATCGACGATCGCTCGATCAACGGCTTCCGCTACGAAATCGGTCCCCGCAACCTACCCATCTTCGACGAAGTCGCCGCCTGCCTGATCCTCGAGAAACGGGCCGTCACCGACGTCGGAGGCGATCACGTTCTCGCGGTGGCGGAGGTGGTGGGTGCGCGCTGTAGCGAGCGCAAGCCTGCGCTGACGGTCGAAGCTTCGCCGTGGGAGTACGGCGGCTGATCCCGCTCGCTCCGAATTCGGCGTAAGGACTTTCCCAATTCGCGCTTGGGTGTAGACCTCGCCCGGTCCCGTGAAGCTTTGCGGAGCATCCGGGTTTCCCCGATTGGCATGCGATCGAAAACGAACCAGATTGAGGATAGGAAAGCACGCTCGGTAGAGCGAGCGTTCGCGGCGCCCTCCGAGAGTGCTGCGACGTTGGAGATACCCATGAAAGATCAGCAGCCGAAAAGAGCCTTACCTTCTTCAGCGGAAATACAATCGTTTCGGCGCCGTCACGCTGAAGATCCGACTTACGGGACGGCCGGCCATCGCTGGGTCGAAGTCGTCCAAGGTCTATCAGACGACTTCGCAACGCGGGACATTCTCGACTACGGGTGCGGAAAACAGACGCTGGCAAAGGCTCTAGGCTGGGCCATCACCGGCTATGATCCGGCTTTCGAGGAAGTCGGCGAAACACCCGGTCCGGCGGAAATCGTGGTTTGCACCAACGTGCTGGAGCAGGTTGCCGCGGAACGGCTCGAAGCGACTCTCGAGCACATCTCATCCCTCTGCGGCAGCATGGCCTTCGTCGTCGTGTCGACGGCTAGGTCGTCTGATCACGCGACCGTGCAGACCCTTGCATGGTGGAAGGAGCGCCTCGCCGAACACTTCGACGTCGTGCACGCGCAGGAGATCCCCGGCGACGAGGCGATCTTCCTGCTCGCCCCCCCCATCCGAATCTTCATCGGCTCCGAACCTCGTATGTGGGCCGCCGAAAAAGTGCTGTGCCACTCGATCGACAAACACACCACAGCCCGGACCAAGATCGAAGTCATGAACGGAACGCGCGACAGCCCCTGGGCGGAGTGGAATTCGAGTAGCGAAGAAGCACGATCTCGCACGACCCGCGGAGAGGCTCCCAATGCTTCTGCCGGCGCCACCGAGTACCTGAACTACCGTTGGGCCATCGCCGAACACTGTAACTTTCGCGGGCGCGCCATCTACTTCGATGTCAACGCACTGGTTCTCGGAGATGTGCGCGAACTCGCACAAGGACCGATGAATCGTCCGATCCTCACGCTCACCCCTCAGCAAACGGGTGTGATGCTCATCGATTGCCGTGCGGTGGGAAAGCTGCGCGAGTGGCCGCGGATTGCCGAAATGCAGAATGGCGGTTGGGGTATCGAACAATATGTCGAGGCCCTTCACCGCCAGGATGTTTTCGGCCTGCTTCCGAGCGAGTGGAACTGTCTCGATGGTCGAGGATACAAGGAAGGTGTCACTCGCCTCATCCATTTCACGGACATGTCTACGCAACCCTGGCGCCCCTACCCGGACCGCATCACATATCAAAACCACCCATGTCCTGAAATGGAACGGCTCTGGTTCGAATACGCCGCCGATGCCCGCGAAAACCGTCGCTTCGCATCAGACGACGAGCCGTTGCGCGCCATCTCCTCTGTGGATGTCGCCCAGATCGCAACCGCCGGCTAGAAACGCATCGCCCGCGCGGGAGAATCTTGGGAAGCTACGCGGACATCGATGTTGCGCAGCCCTTTTTCCCAAAGCGCGCCCTGGACCGTTGCGCTCGCCAACTCGGCATCATTGTTCGATTCCGACATGTGAGCCAGCAAGACCACCGATGTTTCATCGGTGACGATTTCCGGCAACCCCTCGGCCGTATGATCGTTGCTCAAATGCCCATAGCGTGAGGCGATGCGCTGCTTCGTCGACCAGGGGTAGGGCCCGTCGAGCAGCATCATGCGGTCGTGGTTGGCCTCGAAGACGATACCCTGACATCCCCGTAGAGTCGTCGAAACCAATCTGGACACGAAACCCAGATCCGTCGCGTAGCCGATGCGGATTCCATCCACCTCGAAAACGAAACCCACGGGATCGACCGCATCGTGCGGAACGGAAAACGACGTGATACGGAAAGGACCGACTTCGAAGCGATGGCCGGTGGCAAAGTCCTCGACGATGGAAAGCTCTTGTACGACCGAACCGAGCGCCTCCAGAGTTCTGCGGTTCGCTCGCACCGGAATCTGCTTCCGTTTGGCGAAAACCCGTAGCCCCTTGACGTGGTCCGAGTGCTCGTGAGTGACCAGGATGGCGTCTAGTGCGCCCGGGTCTTGCCCGACGGCTTCGAGGCGCAAATTCAATTGCCGGGCGGAAAATCCCGCATCGATGAGCAGCGAGAATTCATCCCTGCGCACCAAGGTGGCGTTGCCTTTCGAGCCCGAACCGAGAACGATGACTTCCAGCATCAGCGGGATCCCGTATGCCCGAACCCGCCGCGTCCGCGCGTGGTTTGATCCAAGCCGTCGACCCGCCGCAGCGGAAAGCACGCGACGGGCGCAATCACCAGTTGAGCGATGCGCTCACCCCGCTCGATCACGTACTCCTCTTCACCCCAGTTGATCAAGATGACTTGGATCTCTCCACGATAGTCACTGTCGATCGTGCCCGGTGCATTGGGCAGCCCGATGCCGTAGCGCGATGCGAGGCCGCTCCGGCCGCGCACCTGACCTTCGTAGCCATGTGGAATCGCCACCGCCAAGCCCGTTGGGACACGAACCCTCGCTCCCGGCGCGATCCTCAACTTTCCCTCTATCGCCGCGCGCAAGTCGATGCCGGCGGCACCCGCCGTTGCGTAGCCGGGCGCATCGAGACCTTTGCCGTGCTCGAGAATGACGAAGCGTAGTTCGAGATCTTCGTTCACAGGCGAAGTTCCGATGCGTCGATCTTGATACGACCGACTCGACCGATCAGCGCCAGCCCCGCCGAAACCCCGGCAAACTTCTCCTGCGCCAAGCGGTGGACATCGGCGGGAGTGACGCGTTCGATCTCCTGCACCAATTCCTCCACACGATAGTGGCGACCGATGGTCATCTCCTCTCGGGCCAGCCGATGCATGCGCGACGCGGTGGACTCGAGTCCCAAGAGAACGTTGCCCTTGACGTGGTCACGCGCGACGGCCAGTTCCTCTTCGGCGATCTCATGCGTTGCGAGATCTCGTAGCTCATCCAAGATCAACATGACGACTTCGCGGGTCTGGCCCGGAGCCGTTCCGGCGTGGACGACGAGTACGCCGGCGCCGACATGAGAATTGAGACCGGAAGAAACCGCGTAGGCCAAGCCTCTTTCCTCGCGAATTCGATGGAACAATCGCGAGGAGATCGTGCCCCCGAGAACCGTATTGAGCATGTGAAAGATGAAACGATCGGGGTGCCCGACCGGAAGCCCCGGAATACCCAAGAGAAGTTGAACCTGCTCCATCTCCCGGCGGTTTTCGCGAACGACGCCCGGCTTCCATCGCGGCGGACGGCCCGTGGGAATGGCCCGGCCCGGTTCAATCGCGGCAAAGGCCTTTTCGATCGCCCGGCGGCTCTTTGCGGTGATGCGACCGGCGACGGCAATCAGCAGGTTCTGCGGCACGTACGCGCGTCGATGCCAATTCATCACGGTCTTGCGGCTCATCCCGCGGATCGACTCCGGAGTGCCGCCGATCGGGCGTCCGAGAGGATGCGCGGGCCAGAAGGTCTCCGAGAAAAGTTCGCTCAGCCGATCATCGGGTGAATCTCGAACCATCTTGATTTCTTCGAGAATCACCATGCGCTCTCGCTCGAGTTCAACCGCATCAAAGAGCGAGTTGCGCACCATGTCGCCAAGCAAGTCGGCGGCGATGGGCAAGTGTTCGTCGAGAACTTTTGCGTGAAAGCAGGTCACTTCCTTCGATGTGAATGCATCCACGTTGCCGCCGATGCGATCGCTTAGAAGCGAGATGTCCCGCGCGCTGCGCGTGGCGGTCCCCTTGAAGACGAGATGCTCTATGAAATGACAGACGCCCCCGTTGCGAGGTCGTTCGTGTCGAGACCCGAGCTTCAGCCAAACCCCGATGCTAGCCGATCGAACGGACGGCACTTTCTCGTAGAGCAAGGTCAGCCCGTTGGGCAGCACCTGTTTTTCCACCTCGAATCTCCTTCGCTCCAAGCCGTCGCTGCGCATGCTCTCGGCCCCATGAGTTCAGGAAGATGAACTCGCGAGCGATCCCGAATTCCTAGCGGGATCCTGCTCGTGGAAGCCTCATACCGCTGACGACGTGTCCGGGGCGGTTCAGCGCTGGTATTCTAGCCCATGGTCGACGATTCCTCCGCAGAGCCACCGACAAATCTCTCTCCTCACGACCGTTCGCAACACCGTCTGGATGCGGTCGTTCTCGGACCGGGTGATGGCGGCTGGTTCGTTGCAAAGTCGCAAGAAGGCCTCCACAACGTTCGCCATGTGGTCCCCGGGGATCGGATCCGCATCGCCCTCCGCCCGGATGATCCCCCATGGGCGGATCTGTTGACCGTGCTCGTCCCCTCACCGGATCGTATCGAGTCTCACTGTCGCTATGCCGGAAGGTGCGGCGGTTGCCACTGGCTGGGGATGAGCGACGTGCAACAGAGGGAGATGCGAAAACGGATTCTCCGCGATCGCTTGGAAGCGATTGGCTGCGAAAACGAGAGCCTCGTGATGGAAGTTCTTCCTTCCCCTTCCTCCACGGCCTACCGATATCGCGCGCGTTTCCAACTGTCTCCTCATGCGCACGGCTTTCACCGACCGGCAGAGCGCCGCACGATCGATATTCCGCGCTGCCCGCTCCTCGCTCCGCCTCTTCAGCAGGCTTGGAGCCACCTCCGTCGGAGCCTCGAGAATTTGGCGATGCGGGCTGAGAACGGATCGGTGCTCGACGCGTATACCGGCGCCGAGATCACCGCCCTTCCCGGGGCATCGGGAGCGCTGCTCTACATCAACCCTCGCGACAAGCCTCCCGCACAGTGGCAACACTTGGCGGAAAGACTGCTCGGCGCGACGAACGAGGTCTTCGCCGGCGTCGCCGTCAGGGAGAGCCCTAGCACTTCGAACCTGAATCTGCTCGGCAAGACGGCGATCGAAGGACACACGCCGGCCGGGCGACCCATCGCCGCCGCTGCGCGCGGCTTCGTTCAAAGCCACTTGGCCGGCGCGGATCTCTTGGTCGATACCGTCATCGACTTCGCAGGCCGCGGAGGGCGATGTTTGGAGTTTTATTCCGGAAGCGGCTTGATCGGCCACTCGCTCGCTCGGCGCGGATGGCGGGTCCGCGCCGTCGAGTCGCACGCTCTTTCTGCGCGAGCGTCGGCCGCGCTCGCGCGAAAACGACCCGAGACCGGAGGCTTCGAAGTGACTCACTCGGAAGCGCTCCCTTTCTTCGATGCATTGGATCACCCGGAACAAGCCGATCTACTCGTCGCCGATCCCCCCCGCGGGGGCCTCGAAGAACTCGCACAACGCATCGCGGCGCGCGGCCCGCGGCGGGTCATCCTGATCCACTGCTCCTTACGCGGCCTCGAGCGCGACCTGCCCGTGCTTCTTCGCGCGGGATACCGCCTCGAGCGCTCCGTCCTACTCGATCTTTTCCCCTACACGCGCTTCCTCGAGCACATCGCTCTCCTCCACCGCGATGCGCCGAGCCCACGCTGAATCCTCCGACGAGTTTTTCCCGGCAACGGTTCAGCGACGGTTGGGCTTCTTGCGGCCTGTGGGACGTCCCTGGCTGGTCGTATTGCCGCGCCCGGGCTGCGTTCCCTGAGTGGGATTGTTGCCGAGTCCGGGCCCCTGCGCAGCGCTCAGCCCTGGGATCGCCCGTGCGGCCACATCCTGCTTGTAATCTTCTCGCGTGTAGTACCAACGATTGTAGGTTTCTTCCTGCCTTTTTAGGGTATTGAAGGCGCGTTCCGTGCTCTTGGAATGAACACCGACGATCGTATTCGCCCCAGGTGTGATCGCACGACCGGGATTGTTTCCTCGCCTTCGACTCGCCCGCGGATTGGCCGCCCGCGTATCCGCTGCGCTCTGCCCTTTCTCACCGAGCTGAAACTTCGAGCCTTGGGAAAAGGGGTTGGTTTGGCCCTCTTGGCTGCAGGAAGAAAGAACCCGACCTGCCGGACCGAGCTTGAGCAGGCACCAGTCCTCCAAGGTCGCATTCTTGGTCATGGGATCGACGAAGGCTTTGCGGATGAAACGCGCGCCCCCCTCACCGCTCTCCTTGAACAGAGTCTCCAGATCGGTAAGCGGCTGAGTTCCGCCTTTGGCCGCCTCGTAGTTCAAAATGGCCGCGGCGTATTGTTCCTGAATGAAGATCAGTTCCTGCTCGTTGTCGCGGCGCGCGACGACCGTCCACTCTTGCACTACGATTCCGCTCATGATCCCCATGATGGCGATCATGACGTAGATCCCCAGCAAGATCCCCCCTTCCTCCCCGCGGGCGGGGTGGCGAAGCAAGAGGCGAAGCTCGTGGAAAGACTTCGGCAAGACGGACCTCATCAAAAGAGCTATGGATTCGCGTTCGGATCCAGACAAATCACCACGGTCTTGGCACTTTGTGCATCGCGATCGCTCGAACGTTGCGTCGGGCAAGCGGAGGGATCCCTTTCATCGAAGGTCGTGCAAGATCCGTCCCCGTCGTCGTAAACGACCAACGTGATGTCGTATGTCTGGGGTGCGAGAAGGGTCTTCTGCAAGGTGCAATTATTATCGACAAAATCCGAGAATCCCGGTCCGGACCAATTGTAGGTGACGATCTTCCCGTCCTCATCGCTCGAAGAGCAACCATTGAGCACCGTCGGACAGATGTAGGTTCCCGTCCTGGTATACTGCCCCATGACGGTCTGCTGCTGGCCGGCGTCCGCGACAGGGGGAATGTTTTCGAAAATCTCGTAGTTCGTCGTCGTCGAATTGCTGTCGCCGTCGTCGTCGGTGACCTTCAAGGTGACCTCGAGCTGCTGAGGGTTGGTATACGTGCGGTTGATGGTGAACTCGCCTTCTCCCGTGCGCTCCGTGTCCGGGTTGGGCTTGTCCGGGTCGGGATTGGTCGAGTTGATCGTCCAGTCGTAGGCCACGATCACGCCGTCGAGGTCGTCACTTTGGGACCCGGAGAACAAGACGTTGCGGCCGATGCGCTGCGAACTCGCCGGCGTAATCTGAATGATCGCCGTCGGGCGCTCGTTGAGATTGCCGATATTGATCGTCACCGTCCCCTCCACCGAACCGCTCTTGCAGCGCACGACGAAGGATTCGCCTTCGGACAATCCTTCGATCCCCTCCAGCGTATTGACGGCGATTCCTGCGCTATTGGTCTGGACGACTTGACCTTCCGTGAAGCCGCTTCCCTGCTCCGCCGAAAAGCGCACGCCGATACCGGCTTGCGGCTTGCCGAGTTCGTTGAAGACGAAGGCCGTGATCTCGGTCGTTCCCGGTGAGTTGGCCTGCAGGTCCAAACTGGTCGGCGAGGCCGTGACCTCAATGACCCAATCGGATTCGGCGGCCGGTTCATCCGCCACGCAACCCACCAGGAAGAGAAGCGATAGTAGCGCCGCCATGACGATGGCCGCCGGGCCCCGAACTTTCTTGGTGATCTCGTCGTACTTCATGGTCGTTTCCTCGTTTCGCCTACCACTCGCTGTAGAGCGTTCCATCGAGCGCCTCTCCCTGGGCGCTCGAGCGAACGTCCCAGATTCCAGGTGGTTGAGTCAAATCCGTGGTGGCGCCGGAGTCGGCCGGCACTTCCTCCCAGTCGTCACGCTGGGTGATCGGGTCGATCGGAACACTGCGAAGATAACCTTCGTCGTAGAGCACTCCGATATCGTTGGGATAGTACCCCTTGTCCGCAAAGTAGTTGTCGATGTTCTGCCGCAAAATGAAGAGGTTCTCCTTGAGAACGGCTTCCCGCGCCTTCAGCTGCGCATGCCGGTAGGTCGGCAAGGCCACGCCGACGAGTAGAGCGATGATGGCTACGACGACCAGCATTTCGATCAGCGTGAAGCCCTTTTCCTTCGCTCGAGCATCTGTCGACATGGTGCCTCATCTCCTCTGTGAACGTACGGTCAAACGACCGGGTCGAACTACCAGGTCTTGTACTCCGTTCCATCGAGTGCCTTTCCCTCGGCCAGCGAAAAGACATCAAAAACGTTCTGACTATCCCAAAGATCGTCGTCTTCGTCTTGCTTGTTCGAACGCTTGCCCCATTCGGCCTCGCCGGTCAGCGGGTCGACGGGAATGCGCCGCAGGAACTTGGCTTTGACCTCTTTGGCTAGGCCGAGGTCGAGCCCTTCGACCAAGACATCCAAGTCTTCCGGCCAATCTTCATCCGTCGCCGATGCATTCTGCTTGGCTCCCGGGACCATCAGGATGACTTGGTGATAGCTGTCGATCGCGCGACGCATCGTCCGAAGATGTTGCTTCAGTTCCAGTTCCTTGGCTCGGCGGTGCATCACATGGGCCACCGGCATGGCCACCGCGGCCATCAGCGCCATCAGCGTCAAAGCGCAAAGCAATTCCACCAAGGTCAATCCCTTGCCGTTCGAACGGATCGACAGTGAAGAAATTCGGATCACGGTGTCACTTCCACGTTGGCGACACGAAACTTCGCCGAAAGAGCGCGACTGTCCGGCGCACGCACCTGGGCGGCAGCGAAGCCGAAGGATGCGGTCCCCGGCGATAGTGCCAAGAAGCGCAGCCGCAAGAGCTGCCCGCTTCCATCGATGCCCTCCGACGAAGCCCTCGAAGTCGAGACGACGATCAGGCCGCCTTCCGCGCTCTCCGTCGCTTGGATTTCAGCACCGGCCCCGTCGCTCGTCAGAAACGGCCCAAGAGCAGCCGGAGGAATGAACTGCAGCACCTTCGGATTGAAACGAAGCTGGAAGTTGATTCGGCCGACGTCGTCCGCGCCGGTCACCATCACATCGACGCTGACCTCGGAGCCGGCTGGAACCGACATCCTGGATGGAACCAAGCGCAACTCGGAGGCCCGCCGACGGCGGGGTTCATCCTTCTGCGTCTCGTCCTCCGATGCGTTCTCCGGCTCAGTGACGGCCTCTTCGTCTTCGGCAAAGGCCGGTGCTTCGTTGCCGCCCGACGCTGCATCGAAAGTCCCCTCCGGCGCTAGACCCTCCACGGCATCGCCACCTGCCGGCGGCTCGGCGACGGCCTTCTCGCGGGCCTTCCGCCGACCGGGGCGCTTCCGGACATCGCTCGTCTTCTCCGTTGCACTTGCGGGCCCGCGTTCGGCGCTGTCGCTCTCTTCCGAAGCGGAGGGCTTTTCCCTGCCATCGTTGAGTTCGCGCGTTTCGATCTTACCTTCGGAGAGGTCCTTGATCTGAGTCGGTGGCTCGTCGGAACGACGTTGACCGCTCAGGTCTTCGAACTGCTTTTCGATTTGTTCCCACTCCGCGGCACTTGCAAAGGGGCTTTCGCCGAGCGCTGAACGCGCCACACCGCGAAGCTGCAGTTTGTCTTCCGAACCGACCCACAGCGGGACCAGATCGATCGGCTCGATATTCGGAACACGAATGATATGCGGTGTCAACGAAAGCACGAACTCCGTCTGATTGATCTGCTCATTCGTATTACCGAAGAGGCGGTTCAAGATCGGAAGGTCGGAGATCCCCGGTACGCCCGCGAGGGAGGTGGATTCCTGCTCGTTGAGCAATCCCGCCAAGAGATTCGTTTCCCCGTCATTGAGACGGATCACCGTGTTGACCGAGCGGGTCCCGATGATCGGCTGACTGACCCCGCCGGTCCCCTCGACGACACCCGCCAACGACGAGATCTCGACTTCGACCTCTAGCGTAATCTCACGATTGTGGTGCACTCGGGGCTTGATCTTGGCGATGATCCCCACGTTCTGATAGGTAAACGAGGTGATCGGAACGATGTTGGCTCCGATCGTCTGGGACGCATTGAAAGTCGTCGCCGGAATCGGCACACGATCTCCGATGGTCACCTCGCCCGACTCGCCCTCAAGAATACGAATCTGCGGGCGAGCTAGTGACTTCGTATCCGAGTCGGATTTCAGGAAATTGAGAAGCACGGAGGGAACCGGACCGATCGCCCACGACGATTGGGCCTTCATCTGCGAGAGATTGTTCAGCGGCAAGGACTCCGCCCCACTGCCGAAAACCAGCGACAGCGACTTGCTCGTAAGATCGATTCCCAAGTTTCTCGTCTTCGTGCGATTGATCTCGAGCAGTTCCATGTCGACGACCACCTCGCCCTTGGCCTTGTCGTTGGCTGCGATGATCCGCTCGGCCACCTTGATCATCTCCGGCGTATCTTTGATCGTCAGGGCGTTCAGTTCGGCGTTCTCCGCCACCCTCCGAGTTTGCAGCAACCCGCGCAATAGAGACTGCACATTCTTGGTCTCGGCATTCGAAAGATAGAAGGTGCGAATGACGTGGTCGTCGTATTCCTGCCGTTTCTGGCGAGAATCCTCGGCCAGAAGAATCGTGTGGGCATCGATCACCTTGTAAAAGTGCTTGTACTGCAGCATCAAGATATCCATCGCCTTGGCGAAGGTGACGCGCGCAAGCTCGACATTGACCTTGTCTTTGAGATCGAGCTTCTCGTCGTAGATGAAATTGATACCGGAAACCTTGGAAAGCGCGTCGTAGACTTCTTGCAACTTGCTGTCCGGAAAATTCAGGTTCAACAGTACGTTGGAGGTCGGATCGAGCTTCGGCGGTCCGAGATCCGCGGTGAGTCGTGCCGCCTCCTGCGCAGCTCGGTCGATATCGGAAGGAGCATCTCGACGGCGTTCGATTTCGGTGTAGGCCTTGCGCAACTCGACTTGCGCGTATCGGTTCGTGGGATCTAGAACCACTGCCTGCTCGAGTTCGGAGATGGCCAACTCGAGCTGCCCGTTGGTCCGATAGCGTTTCGCCCGGTCGAAGTGAATCGCAGATGCCCTCAGCTTGGCCCGTGCGAGCGCCACCTTGTAGCGCGAATTGCCGGGATCCAAGGACACGGCCTTCGCATACGCGAGAACCGCATTGTCCCACAGTTCGCGTTCGGCCAAGCGCTCGCCCTGCTTGAACGGCACGCGCGCACTGCCTTGGCAAGCCGCCAGGAAAAAAACTCCCACCGCCACGAAAACCATCAGGCGAAGCATGCGCCGGTTTTTGCGATGACCGTCTGCTTTTCTACGATTCACTTTATCCGTCCTTTTGGCCGTTACGGATACACCAATCGGCTCCGAACCGCCACCCCGAAAGCGGGCGGGTGACACGAAAACACGATGACGAGTCGCCCGCTTCATCGTTTCTTCTTCGGCTGGGGCATTTTGATCTTCTGCGTCCGCTCACTGAAACGTGGATCCGTGTAGCCGATGGTCAGTTCGTCAAGATCGAAGCCGCGAATGACGAACTTCTCATCGAGCACCTCACCGACCTGTGCGAGATAGGTTTCACCATCGCTCTTGCCCGTCTTGGTCAGCACGGCGATCTGTTTTTCCGGATGGCCGACCGGCCCCATCCTACCGATATAAGAGTACGAAAACGCCGGAGGCGTCGCCGCAGGTGGTGGCCGATCGACCTTCGCCTGCCGGCGCTGAACTCTCGGCGGCGGCTTCGGCCGATTGCGCTCCGCCTCGATCCTTTTTTGCCGATCTTCCTCTTGCTTGAGGCGACGTGCGAGTTCCTCGGGGCTCGGGGCGTACTCGAAGAGATTGCGCCGGTGCTCATAGTCCATCATCGCCTCGGCGACGGCTTCCCGAGGCGGATCGAGAGCAAGAATCGCACGCAAGCGTTCGTCGAGCCCGGCCAATGCATTGGCGCGCGCCTTGGCGGCTGCATCCTCACCAAAGGGATTGTTATAAAAGAAATAGATCGCGACGAGCACACCGAGGATGGCCAGCATCGCCTTCGTTCGTCCCGGGTCGCCACCTGCACTCATGAGCGACCTCCTCTTCTCTTGGAATACGAGCGACCACGCTGCGTCCGCTTTGCACGCCGTTCTTCCTCGAGCCGCTCTCGCAGCCCCGGCTCGGAGAAGAACGTTTCGATTTCGACACCGAGCTGAAGTCGGCGCCCTCCTTCACGCCCACTGTTGAGTTGGATCTGCCGGATGACGATGAACTGATCGAGAGCCTCGAAATCAGCGATCAGTTTGCGTAGATTTTCGTACCCCGCCTCGACCGGAAAGACGAATTGATAACCCTGCAAACCTTCCTTCTCGAGGTCTTGCCGCGTCGAACTCGAGCCTTCGGGAACGGCCTTGTACTTTCGTCCCATCGTAAAGATCGCACGCTGGAAGCTGGTCAGTCGCTTCGGGCGAGTCGAAAGGTCCTCGTCGTAGAAGCGCTCGATGAAGGCCTCGATCGATGCCACGTGATTCTGCACACGCTCGAGATTGGCGAGCTTCTTGCGGTTTTCCAACAGATTGGAGTCTGCCGTGGCCTTTTGCTGCTGCAGCTCGGCGATCTGGCTCTGGCGCGGCCGCACGAACCAATACCAAAAAACCAAGTTGATCAACAGCACTACGCCAAGCCCCGCCAAAACGCGTCCGCCGTCTCTTCTCAGATCGAAGCGCCGCCGCTTGCGCGAAACGAGAGCAGAACTCACAGCCGGCTCAACCATTTCCGCCTCCTCCGTCGCCCGCGCCTGAAGAGTCGCCCCCTCCGCCGTCCTGGGCACCATCACCCCCCTCGTCAGGCTCGCCGCCGGCGGCCTCTTCGCCTGACGATCCCTCTTGGCCTTCCTTCTTCGGCTTCTTTCCAGGGACCGAATCGAGTTTGATGATCGGTTCACCATCCGGCCCGGTGGCAACGCGAGCTGAGGGGTCTTCCGTATCCGGCAAGGTCATGAGCGTTCTCGGGCGTGTCAGGTCCATCTCTTGGACCTCTTTCGGCTTCTCGTGGCGTCGAACCGTACGCTCTCCCGCACGACGCGGAGCATTGCCCCCCGCGCCTCCACTTTCCGCACTTCCGCTTCCTGCCGATCCGCCTCCCGCTGAAGCACGGCCGGGGAGAAAACCCGTGCTCGCGCCGGCCGCTTGCCCCATCTCCGCCGTACCCGTACGCGACCTGCCGCCCGGAGCACGCTCCGCGGCCTCGTCGCCGCGCCCCTTCGATCCTCCCGCGGCTGCACTTCGCCTGTCGCGACCATCTTGCTTCGCACCATCGCGAGCCGCGCGACCCGACCCATCGGGCGGTGTGACGGGCGCCGCAAGCGCCGTATCGGAACGGTCACCTTCTCGGAGACGAGCAGGCGTGCTCACGCCACCGGCCGAACTTTCCGCGCCTTCGAGATCTTCGCCCTCGCCCTCGCCCTCGCCCTGAGCGATCCATACCTCATCGCCTTCGGCTTTCGGCGCACCTTCCTCGGTCTCTGCTGCGATCACTGCCGGGTCCTTGCGCACGAGCGCCGGGTCTTCGTAAATGAAGCTCATCGTAAAGTTGACCTCGTTGCTCGACTGCTTCTTGCTCCAGCTTCCCGGATCGACTTCCGAAAAGGGTATGGATTCTTCGATCACGCCCTGGCAATCCACGTAGGCCTCGAGATCCTTGGCAACGCCGGTGATGGTGATCTGCACCCGCTTGCCGCGCGTTCCCGGTCGAATGGTATCGAGTCGCACATTCCAAGGAATCACCTCTTCCAACCAGTTGAACAAGCGTGTCCAGGCGATATCGCGCTGCGCCTGAATCCCTTGCACGAAATCCCACTGCGTCGCGAGCGTATCGTCGTCGATCTTGGCCAGCGCTTCGCGAATGCCTCGAGCCTTGTTCTCGATCTCGCGCATCTCGCGTTTGTGCTGCGCAAGACTTTCCTGCAAAGCCGTCCTGCGCGCATCAGCCGTCACGTATCCGTGCACGTTGTGCACCGTAAAAGCGATACAGAGCACCGTCACGACAACGAAGAAGGCCGTCAGCATCTTCTCGTTGCGGTAAGGGTTCGACGCGAGGTTGTTCTCCAGTGATCTCACGGTTCTCTCCTCAACGCCAATCCAGCAGCCGGCAAGAGTTCCATCACCAAGGCATCGTCGAGTCCAGGCATTTCCGGAAGAATTCGTTCGAGGCCGGCTTCGCGTACGACGCCCAATCCCGAGTCCCCCAATCTCGAGTCACGCACGACTTCCATGATTTCGCTTGGATCCATTCCCACCGCTCGCACGAGCGTCCGACCGATGCCGTCACCTAGAAGGTGTTCTTCGTAATAACTCAGTGTCGACAATAGCTCACGCCCGACGACGCGCAGACTGGCTTCGCCCTGATACCCTCCGCGCACATGGTAGTTCTTCGCACGATAGAAAACGGGCTGCTCGCCGCGCAGGATCATGATTGTGAAGTACTCCGGAGTTGCCGAGACGATCGCCCGATCTCGCCCGAGCGGAGGTCCTTGCGCTGCGGAGGTGCTCCCCGCCTCGAGCGAAGTCGCCTCGATACCGCTCGAAGAGGCCCGGACAACCCTTGCCGGCATCGCATCCGCCCTTCCGGCTTCGCCTTCGAGCGCCTGCTCCAAGCGCAGCGCATTGTAGACGTTGAAGGAAGCCAAATCGATCAGGCCCAGCCGGTAACCCGCACTCTCGAACAACGCCTCGATCGGGCGAATCGTCGACCAAGGAGCAACGGACACCAAGACCGCAGACTTGTCGCTTTCCGTGCGGCCGAGAACTTGGCAGCAGAGCGCAGCCTCCTCCGGCGCAAACGGCAACGATTTCTTGACACGCCAGCGGATCAGCTCTTCCAACTGCGATGGAGAGCGCGGAACCTCGGCAAGATCGACGATGAAGACCCGCGCGGCCGTATCCGGAATCGCCAACGAGATGCGATGTGCTTTTTCCGCACCGGCCGCCTGCAAGACCTCGGTGAGCGCGTTCTTCAGTGCATCGGCATCTCCGATCTCGGTCTTCATGACCGAGGTCTCGAACACTCCTTCCGCAAGTGGGACGCGGCCGTGCCCGACCACATGGTATGTCTTGGCCTTGCGCGTGAGATGAACGGCCAACACGGCATCCGCTCTCACCTCGACACCGAGCATCGGAAAACGAGGCCGCATCCATCCAGCTTGTTTCATGCGTTGCGGAAAGAGTCCCTCGACTCGTGCCACCGCATCGTTGAAATTCATCGCTTTTCCGTCTCCCTCGACACCGAAGTCATTTTCTTCATTCGACGAAAGTCACCTTGTTGACCTCGCGCAGCGAAGTGATCCCTGCATAAGCCTTTTCGAGAGCGGAATGGCGCAGCGTCACCATCCCTTCGCTTACGGCTTGCCGCTTGATGTCCGCCGCCGGCCGCCGCGAAATGATCATCTCGCGTATCTCGTCGGAGAGATCCAGCAGTTCCGAAATGGCTTCTCGACCCCGGTATCCGGTACCGTGGCATTCGATGCAACCACGACCATCGAAGAACGGTCGCTCGCCATCCACTTGCGGATCGAGGCCGGAATCGAGCAATTCCTGTTTGTCGGGCTGAACTTGCACTTTGCAATTCGGACAGATCACACGGACCAGCCGCTGAGCAAGCACGCAGTTGAGCGCAGAAACGAAATTGTAGGGCTCGACATTCATATTGAGGAAACGACCGAGCACATCGATGACATTGTTGGCGTGCAACGTGGTAAAGACCAAGTGGCCCGTCAGAGCGGACTGAATCGCGATGTTCGCGGTTTCCTCATCGCGAATCTCCCCGACCATGATCTTATCCGGGTCGTGTCGCAGAATGGAGCGCAGCCCCTTGGCGAAGGTCAGCCCCTTCTTGTGGTTCACTGGAATCTGGTTGATCCCCTTGAGTTGATACTCAACGGGATCTTCGATGGTGATGATCTTGTCTTCCGAGTTGTAAATCTCGGCAAGTGCTGCGTAGAGCGTGGTCGTCTTTCCCGAGCCGGTGGGACCGGTCACGAGGAATAGGCCGTAAGGCTCGCGGATGAACTTCCGGACCTTCTTGAGCAATGAATCGGAGAAGCCGCAAACGTTCAAGCTCAAGTCTTTGAACTTCTCCGAAGCCGATTCCTTGTCTAGGATTCGAATGACGCAATCCTCGCCATGGACCGTAGGAAGAATGCTCACGCGAAAATCGACGGTCTTGTTCTTGATTCGCAGTTTGAAGCGGCCATCCTGCGGAATGCGCTTTTCAGAGATATCCAACTCGGACATGACCTTGATGCGCGAAATGATCGACTGGTGGAATTGCTTGTCGATGGGCTCCATCGCCTGATACAAGACCCCGTCGATTCGATACTTGACGATCACTTCACGTTCCCGCGACTCGATGTGAATATCCGAGGCGCGCCTTTGAAGTGCATTGAAGATGGTCGAATCGACCAACTTGATGATCGGACTCTGATCGGAGGTGAGACGGTCGATCGACAGGACCTCTTCGCCGTCTTCATCCTCGCGGATGACCTGAATGCGGAGCCCTTCCGTCGCCTCGTCGAGCACTCGTTGTGAGGACTCCGAACGCTTGAGCACCTCTTGGATGGCCGATCGCGTCGATACGGCGACATCGACTTGCATCCCGAGCAGAAGCTCGAGTTCATCGATCATCAGCACGTCGGTCGGATCGGCCACGACGACGATCAGCACATCTCCGTCTTTGCGGTAGGGAACGAAGTTGTAGCGAAACATCAAATCGACGGGAATCGACTGGAAGAGTTCGATATCCACCTCGAAGTCGTGGATATTCTTGAAGCTCAGGCCGAGCCTCTCGGCCCGCATTCGCGCTTCAATCTCTTCGTTGACCGTATCGGCGCCGGGCTCTTCCGGTCCATTGACCCCGGGTGCCGGAACGGGCTGGGGCGTCGCCCCGGATGGATCACTCATCGCTGACTCCATTTCTCTTGCTTGTCGTCGTATGCCGTCTTCCTATGGTTCATCGTCATCTCATCTCCAACCTACATCGTCGCCTGGCTGTAGATCTGCAGTAGCGGCAGATAGATCGCCAACAGCATCGAGCCGACGATCACGGCCATTCCCACGAGCAGAACCGGCTCGAAGAGCGAAACCATCGTCTGCAGTTCGTGGTCGATCTCTTGGTCGACGAAATCCGAAACGCTGGTCAGCATATCCGGAAGCGACCCAGAGGACTCTCCCACCTTGATCATTTCGATCGCCATGTCCGGAAAGAGGCCGGTCTTTTCGAGCGACGACCAAAGAGGTGCGCCTTCGCGAATCTGGCCGACCACTCGGTGGGTCGCATCGGCGAAAACGGCCGCGCCGATCGAGCGGGTCAAGACTTCCAGCGAAGTGACGACGGGAATCCCGCCGGCAACCAGCGTTCCGAGAGTACGGCAAAAGCGCGTCTGAACGAACTTTTTCACGATGCTTCCGATCACCGGCAACCGGTAGACGAGCCGCTCGATCGCTCTCGCACCGGCGGGCGTGCGCCTCCAGACGGAAAAGAGCACCAGGAGGACGGCGACGCCGCCCAAGATGAACAATCCCTCGGAGCGCAAGGTCTCGGAGATCGTCATCACGATCCGTGTCAAAAGCGGAAGTTCGGAGTTGAAGCCGGAGAAAAAATCTTCGAAGCGCGGCAAGACGAAGATCAACAGCAGTCCCGCCAACAGTACCGAGAAGCAGACCAAGATGACCGGATAGGTCAGGGCTGCAACGACCTTCTTGCGCACTTCGAGCACCTTTTGGGTGTACTCGACGTAGCGTCCGATCACGGTGGGAAGTTCGCCGCTGCGCTCACCGGAAGCCAAGGTGCTCGAAAAGAGCGGGGGGAAGACTCCCTGTGCGGCAAAGGCATCAGAGAGAGCCTCGCCGCCCTTGACTCGATCGCGAACATCCTCGAGGGCCGCCTTGAAGACCGGGTTCTTCCGGCGCTCGAGAAGAAGAGATATCGACTCGATGATCGGCAATCCCGCTTTCAGCAGCGCGCCGAATTCTTGATTGAAGATCAAGAACTCTTTGACCTTGATGGCTTTCTTGCGACGGAAAATCCCGGAAGCGGCGGACGCCATGCTCGAGCGTCGCTGGATCGACAGAACGAGGTAGTCCTGTTTCTCCAGATCGCGGCGCAAGGAATCCTGATCGTCCGCGGTATAGTCGCGCTCGATGATTTCGCCGGATGCGCTGGCTAGTCTGCAACGATAATCGGGCACCTAGGTCTTCCTCTCCTCTTTCTCGCTTTCGCCCTTCTCCCGATTCGTGAGCCGTAAGCGCACGAACGAGAAAGAGCACCGCTCTCCTTGGCCGCGGGGTTTCCTAGCGCGAATTCCCCTGCTCGGGATCAAATGACCACGCCTCCAAAGTCAAGAAAAGGGCACGGTCGCGAACTCTGCTCGGTGCTCCGATCACTTCCAAGCGACCTTCGCGCGGGTTCACCGCCAAGCTCAGGATCGTGCGGGGCTCGGTGGTCGAGGCCGCCGTTTCGGCTTCATGCGGGAGCGCGAGCAAGAGGAAGGGGTCGATGGCGATGACGCCGAGATCGGGATCGACCGTCCGAACCTTGAGAATCACGCGATAGTCTTCCGTGATGTCCAGGCTCGCTTCGCTTCCCTCGGCCGTACGCAACGTTCCGGTTCCTAGAGTCTTGAAGGAAGTGAAGCTGGTGAGTTCGGCCAGTTCCCGGCTGACGCCGCGTATTTCGTCGGCGAGCCCGCCCGAAGGACGCGCCTCGCGGGTCCCTTCGATCATCGAAATCGTCACCTCTACGCTTCGAGGAGGCAGATCCCAGCTCGCCACGGCCTGCGCAACGCGTTCGAGATTGCGCGCCTCGTCATCGACCGTGATCACCCGCACGGATTTGATCACACGGTACCCACCGCACGGGCTGACGAGTTGATCGACCAAGAGCGCCGCCTCGGAAAGAGACTTGAAGCGAACCGTAATCGCCCGCGTCTCGATCGTCTTTCCCGAGCAGGGAACGCCCTCGAGCACGGAGGGCTCGCCCTCGCCGGCGAGCGGAACCGAAGCGGTCCAAATGCTCATGGCCCATACCGTCAGCCAAAGCGCCCGGAAGAGTGTGTTGATCCTCATAGTTCCGCTCCCATCACCATCGTCAAGCGCAATCCGGAAGGACCCGACGGCTCATACTGAATCGTATGCAACCCCGGAGTGTAGGTCGCTCCCACCAACAGACCGCTCGCCCCGGCCGAGGGCCGCCGAACGGTCTTCACGGCCATTGCAGCATCTTCCACGGCTTCGGCCGCCTCCACCTGAGATCGGGCGATCTCGACCACCGCAGCAGGCTCATCCGAAGGAAGAAGTCGATTCATCACTCCGAAGAAAACGCCGGCCACCAACGCCAAAGAAGCCGCCGCCGCCAGCCATTTCCAATGGCTTCGGGGCCTTGCGGCAGCCTGCTCTAGGGCGGAGATGCCCGGATAGCCGGGAGCCTCGGGAGCTTCCCTCTCGTGTTCGATCAATGCGAAAAGAGCCGAAGGATCCTTTCGAGCCAACGCGGCCCGCAAGGCGGGGTCGGTGAAGAAGTCGTCGAGCGCTTCCTCGGAAATCGCCTCTCCCCCGGCAATCGCGCCGAGTCGCTCCTCTATGCTGCGCCGATCTTTCGACGATTCGCTCATGATCTACTCCCTGCCTCCCGTTTTTCCTGCACTGCTCTCGGCTCCGACGAGCAATTCCGGATATCGCTCCCTGATACGGCGGGATATCGTCGTCCTGACCTGGAAGAGATGGTTGCGTGCCGTCGATGCGGCCACTCCCAAGACATCGGCCGCCTGCACCGCCGTCATTCCCTCGAGCCGCGTCAACACGAAAATCGCCTTTTGCCGCGGCGGCAAGTCCTGCGTGATCTCCTGCAAGATTCGCTCGAGTTCACGTGCCAAGACCCGGCGCTCGGGTCCCGGCGCCCCATCTGTCGCCTCGAACCCTCCAGGATGTTCCGGCAGCGGTGACTCCCGCCGGACACGGTGTCGGCGAAGCGCATCGAGGCAATGGTTGACCACGATCCGATAGATCCAGGCGTCGATGTCTTCTCCGAGCCGAAAGCGGTCGAGGGTTTGCCAGAGCTTGAGGCACGATTTCTGAGCCACATCTTGCGATTCCTCTCGATCATTCAGCATGCGTAAGGCGATGCGAAAGATCCGATTCCAACGCGGAGCCACCAGAGCATCGAACGCTCGGCGGTCACCACGGGCAGCCCGAGCAATCAGATCGCTCTCCCGCGCGGTCACGACTTCCTCGGTCTACCTGAAGGATCTACGTCCGGGCCGGTGTCGGCGTCTAGCGCCGGTGGGTTTTTCGGCGCGCTCTTGCAGAAAGGGTCCCAACCCTGTCGCGGCCAAGGACGAGGCCGAGCATCACGGCCTTCCGGTCGGAGAAGTCCGGCCCCCGAGGCGGTCAGACGCCCGATGACCTGAAAGGTCAAGTTCTTTCGTTTTGCGTACCTACGAGCCGCCGGCAACGATTTCGGCGCGATCGCGAAGAGGATCTGAAAATCCTCGCCGCCGCCGAGCACCCCCGCCGTGCACTCCGCGCGCGATTCGGGGCGGGCCGCTGCCCAAAAGCGCAAGGAGCGATCGACCGGCAGGGCGGCTTCCTCGACCTCGAAACCACAGCCGGAAGCCGCGGCAAGCCGCGGCAGGTCCAAGCCGAGACCGTCGGAGAGATCCATGGCCGCCCGTGCGTGGCGCGCGAGCAGACCGACGAAATCCAGCCGGGCCACCGGCCGCCGATACGCGGCGTGCGCTCGATCGCGTGCTGCCCGCATTCCCCGCTTTCGAGGCCATCGCACCCGACCCTCGAGTGATTCCAAGCCCAGCCTCGCCGCTCCCAATGCGCCGCTGACCGCCAGGAGGTCTCCGGCCCGAGCGCCGGAACGCCGAATCGCGCGAAAGCCCCGAAGAGGTCGACCGACGACCGTGACCGCGAGCGTGGTGCAGCGAGCGGCCGTAGAGGTCGTATCACCTCCGAGAATGGGCACACCGCGACGTTTCGACACCTCCGCTAGAGCCCGCACCAAGGGATCGACGTACTCCCGTGCACCGGCACCGAGCGCAAGCCCTAGAAACAAAGCCTCCGGCTCGGCGGCCATCGCGGCCATATCGGAGAGGTTGCTCTCGATGGCGCGATGGGCCAGATCGCGCGGGCTCATCAGATCCCAGCGGAAGTGGGTACCTTCGACGAGCAGATCGGTGGAGATGAGGCGAGAGGGACGGCCCGGGAGCAGAGCCGCATCGTCTCCGATCCCCACGACTCCCGCACCTTTCGGCACGCGCCCGAAACGACGCCCGATCTCGGCCAAGAAGGCGTCTTCACCGTTTTCGAGAATGTCACCCACACCGCGCATTCTGCGCGCGCCCCCCCCGAACCGGCAAGAACTCAGTTCTCATGCCCGCGAACGAGCACGGCTTCCTCGCTGCGCGCCTTCGACTCCGTCTGCGGAATCGCCTCGCGCTCGACGGAGGCTTTCTCCGCATCTGCCGGATCGGCCAGCACGAGTTCCAAGACGCGATCCATCTCTTCCACGAGTTCGAAACGCACTTGCCGTGTGACCGACGAGGGGAGGTCTTTGAGATCCTTGGCATTGGCTTTCGGCAGAATGATCAGGTTCGCCCCCGCACGTCGTGCCGCGAGCACCTTTTCTTTGATTCCGCCGACGGGAAGAACTCTTCCCCGCAAGGTGATTTCGCCGGTCATCGCGATATCCCGCCGAATCGGTCGATCGGTCAGAGCGGATACCATGGCCGAAGCGATGGTGATCCCGGCGGAAGGGCCGTCTTTGGGAATCGCTCCTTCCGGAACGTGGATGTGAATGTCGTTGTCTTGGAAGACCGCGTTGTCGAGATCGAGTCGGCTCGCTCTCGACCGCGCCCAGGTCAGCGCAGCTTGAGCGGACTCCTTCATCACTGAACCGAGATGGCCGGTCAGGGTGAGCCGCCCCTTCCCGCTCATCTTGCTCGCTTCGATGAAGAGCACGTCACCACCGGCCGCCGTCCAAGCCAAGCCGGTCGAGAGACCCACGGTGACCCCGACGAGTTTCTCTTCCGCCTGCGGCGGCGGCGGGCCGAGATAGGTCTCGAGGCTCGAGGCGGCGACCCGCGTCGAAGTCGTGCGTCCCTCCGCGACTTTGCGCGCAACCTTGCGGCAGATCGCAGCGAGACGCCTTTCGAGATTCCGCAAACCGGCTTCGCGTGTGTAGCGAGCGATCACCTCGCGCACCGCTCCGTTCGAGAATTTGATTTGCTCGTCCTTCAAACCGTTTTCCGCGATCTGCTTGGGCGTGAGATGACGCTTGGCGATCTCGAGCTTCTCTTCCTCGGAATAGCCGGGGATCCGAATCACTTCCATGCGATCGCGAAATGCCGGATGAATCGTATCCATCATGTTGGCGGTAGCGATGAAGAGCACCTTGGAAAGATCGAAGGGCACACCGAGGTAGTGATCGCGGAAATTGTGGTTCTGTTCCGGGTCGAGCACCTCGAGCAAGGCGGCCTGAGGATCACCGCGGAAGTCGTTGGCCAGCTTGTCGACCTCGTCGAGCATCATCACGGGATTGCTCGATCCCGCTTGTCGCACCGATTGAATGATGCGCCCGGGCATCGATCCGATGTACGTCCGTCGATGTCCGCGAATCTCGGCCTCGTCCCGCACACCGCCTAGACTCAAGCGCACGAATTTTCGGCCGATGGCCCGTGCGATCGATCGTCCGAGCGAGGTCTTGCCCACCCCGGGAGGGCCGACGAAGCAGAGAATCGGACCGCGCAGTTCGGCACGCAGCTTTCGCACGGCGAGATACTCGACGATTCTCTCTTTGACTTGATCGAGACCGTAGTGGTCGTCGTCGAGCACTTTCTGCGCTTTTGCCAGTTCCAGATTGTCTTCGGTGGCATGATCCCACGGCAGTTCCACCAACCATTCGAGGTGATGTCGGATCGTTGCGCTTTCCGCTTGGTCGGGATGCATTCGCTCGAGACGACGCAGTTCTCGCTCGATTTCCTCCTTGACCGCCTCCGGCAGTTCACGGTCTTGAATCTTCTCGCGGATCTCTTCGATCTCTTCTTCGATCTCGGTTCCTTCTCCAAGCTCGTTGCGAATCGCCTTCATCTGCTGCCGCAGATAGTACTCCCGCTGCGAGCGATCA